>NZ_CAXFDV010000741.1:0-13976 GCF_964001545.1 uncultured Aquincola sp. | reverse complement strand
TTCCCACGGGTTGGCCTTGCACTGCTTCATGCCCAGGCTGATGCGGCGCTTGTCTTCGTCGATCTCGAGGACCATGACTTCGACTTCGTCGCCCAGCGACACCAGCTTGCTGGGGCTGACGTTCTTGTTGGTCCAGTCCATTTCGGAGACGTGCACCAGGCCTTCGATGCCCGGCTCGATCTCGACGAACGCACCGTAGTCGGCGATGTTGGTCACCTTGCCGAACAGACGGGTGCTGGTCGGGTAGCGGCGAGCCACGCCCATCCAGGGGTCGTCGCCCAGCTGCTTGATGCCCAGCGAGACGCGGTTCTTCTCGGCGTCGAACTTCAGGACCTTGGCCTGCAGTTCCTGGCCGACCGTCACCACTTCGCTCGGGTGACGGACACGGCGCCAGGCCATGTCGGTGATGTGCAGCAGGCCGTCGATGCCGCCCAGGTCGACGAACGCACCGTATTCGGTGATGTTCTTGACCACGCCGTTGACGATGGCGCCTTCGCGCAGCGTCTCCATCAGCTTGGCGCGTTCTTCGCCCATCGAGGCTTCGACCACGGCACGGCGCGACAACACGACGTTGTTGCGCTTGCGGTCGAGCTTGATGACCTTGAACTCCATGGTCTTGCCCTCGAACGGGCTCATGTCCTTGACCGGACGCGTGTCGAGCAGCGAGCCGGGCAGGAAGGCGCGGATGCCGTTGACCAGCACGGTCAGGCCGCCCTTGACCTTGCCGTTGACGGTGCCGGTCACGAAGTCGCCGGATTCCAGCGAGTTCTCCAGCGACAGCCACGAGGCCAGGCGCTTGGCCTTGTCGCGCGACAGGATGGTGTCGCCGTAGCCGTTTTCTAGCGAGTCGATCGCGACGGACACGAAGTCGCCGACTTCGACTTCCACTTCGCCCTGGTCGTTCTTGAACTCTTCGATGGGAACGTAGGACTCGCTCTTGAGGCCGGCGTTGACCACCACGAAGCTGTGCTCGATGCGGACGACTTCCGCGGAGATCACCTCGCCAGCGCGCATGTCGCGCTTCTGGAGGCTTTCCTCGAACATGGCGGCAAAGGATTCGCCGCCGGTGGTGGCAGATTGCATATCAGACATGGAGTTTCCTGGAGCCGGCCGAAGAGGGGAGTGAGATCGCAGCGATCTGCAAGAGGGCCGGCGGAGCGTGCAACGGATGTTGCGGTTACGTTGAACAAACCGCCGCCCGGCGCAGCTGTGCGCTGCTGGTGGACGACGGCACCCTTCAAAAACCTCCCGGCTAGGCGCCGAAAGGCCTGCGTTCCTCCCACCAACCCAGCACCTGGGCCACGGATTCATCCACGGTCTGGGCAGAGTTGTCGAGAAGGAGTGCGTCTTCAGCGGGCTGCAGCGGTGCGATGGCCCGGGTGCGGTCCCGGGCATCACGCGCTTCCAAGTCCGCGCGAAGATCGTCGATATTAGACGATATTCCCTTGGAAATCAATTGGTTATGCCGGCGCTCGGCGCGGGTGGCCGGGCTGGCGGTCAAAAACACCTTCAGCGCGGCATCGGGGAAGATCACCGTGCCCATGTCGCGGCCGTCGGCCACCAGGCCCGGCGGGCGGCGGAACGAGACCTGCAGCGCGTACAGCGCCGCACGCACGTCGCCCAGCGCCGAAATCTTGGAAGCGCGGCTGCCCACGTCTTCACGGCGCAGCTGGTCGCTCACCTCGTCGCCTTCCAGGTACAGGCGAGGGCCGTCGAAGCGCAGCTTGAGCTTGGCGATCAGCGCTGCGATGCCCGGGCCGTCGCTGTCGGCCACGCCCTGGCGCAGCGAGGCCAGCGCCGCCACCCGGTACAGCGAGCCCGAATCGAGGAAGTGGTAGCCCAGCGAAGCCGCCAGCGTGCTGGCCAGCGTGCCCTTGCCCGAGGCGGTGGGCCCGTCGATGGTGATCACCGGCACCTGGTCGTGGTGGGTGTGCGCCAGCTTGAAGAGGGCCTCGAAGTAGTCGGGGAAGGTCTTGCCCACACACTGCGGATCGAGGATGCGCACCGGCACGCCGTTGAAGGCGGCCAGCGACAGGCACATCGCCATCCGGTGGTCGTCATAGGTGTGGATGGCGGCCGGCTGCCACACCGCCGGCGGCCGCACTTCGATGAAGTCGGCGCCTTCTTCCACCTGCGCACCCACCTTGCGCAGCTCGATGGCCATCGCGGCGATGCGGTCGGTTTCCTTCACGCGCCAGCTGGCGATGTTGGTCAGGCGCGTGGGGCCGTCGGCGTACATCGCCATCACCGCCAGCGTCATCGCCGCATCGGGGATGTGGTTGCAGTCGAGCGTGATGGCGCGCAGCGGCCAGGCGCCGCGGCGCACCTCGATGCGGTTGGCTTCCATGCGCACGTCGGCGCCCATGGCCACCGCCGCTTCGACGAAGCGCACGTCGCCCTGGATGGAGGCGTTGCCCACGCCTTCGATGAGCACCGGCGCGTCCACCGCGGCGATGGCGCCCAGCGCCACGAAGTACGAAGCCGATGAGGCATCGCCTTCCACGTGCACCGCGCCCGGCGAGCGGTAGCGGCTGCCGGCGGGGATGGTGAAGCGCTGCCATCCGTCGCGCTGCACGGTGATGCCGAAGCGCGCCAGCAGGTTGAGCGTGATCTCGACGTAAGGCTTGGAGATCAGCTCGCCGTCGACCTCGATCACGATGTCGGCGCCTGGCGAGCCGTCGCCGCCGCTGGCCAGCGGCAGGGCCAGCAGCAGCGCGGTGAGGAACTGGCTGGACACGTCGCCGCGCACCCGCACCGGTGCGCCGGTGGCGAGCTGGCCCTGCGGCTGGCCGGCCAGCCGCAGCGGCGGGTAGCCGTCGTTGCCCAGGTACTGGATGTCGCAGCCCAGCTGGCGCAGCGCATCGACCAGGTCGCCGATCGGCCGCTCATGCATGCGGGCGACGCCGCTCAGCTCGAACTGGCCGCCCTGCGTGGCTGCCAGCACCGCCAGCGCGGCGGCCAGCGGCCGCATCGCGGTGCCGGCGTTGCCCAGGAACAGCGAAGCCTGGTGCACCGACAGCCGCCCGCCGATGCCGGTGACGCGCAAGGCCGCACCTTCCTGCGCCAGGCCGCAGCCCAGGCTGCGCAGCGCCTCGATCATCACCCGCGTGTCGTCGGAATCCAGCAGGTCGTGCACCAGCGTGCTGCCTTCGGCCAGGCCGGCCAGCAGCAGCACCCGGTTGGAGATGCTCTTGGAGCCGGGCAGGCGGATCTGGCCCGAGGCCTTGGTCAGCGGGGGCAGGTCGAGGAAGGGGATGGCGAACACGAACGGGGCGGCTTGGTAGGCGGTGAAAAGGTTGGGTGGCCTCAGCGCAGCGGCGGCACGGCGGCCGGTGCGTGGGGTCGGGGACTGCTCATCTGCCAGGCGGCGCGACCGTCGGACGCGCTACGGATCAGGTCTTCCAGCGCCTCGGCATTGCCGGAGCGCATCACCAGTTCCAGCGCTTCCAGCGCGTGCCGGAAACGCATCGACTGCTTCAGCGTTTCTTCGCGGTTGGCCAGCAGGATATCGCGCCAGATCGTCGGATCGCTGGCGGCGATGCGGGTGAAATCGCGGAAGCCCGGCCCGGCCAGCGACAGGAACTCCTCGCCGCCCGGCTGCTTGGCCACCGCGTTGTAGAACGCAAAGGCCAGCAGGTGGGGCAGGTGGCTGACGGCGGCCAGCGCGGCATCGTGGCTGTCGGGCGACATGCGGATGACCTGCGCGCCGATGGCCGCCCAGGTGTCGGCGGCCTTTTGCAGCAGCAGCGCATCGGTCTGCGGCAGCGGCGTCAGGATCACCTGGCGGCCGGTGTACAGGTCGGCGTCGGCATGGTTCACGCCGGCCTTTTCCTTGCCGGCGATGGGGTGGGCCGGCACGAAGCTGCCGATGCGCTCCTTCAGGGCACGGCGGGCGGCCTCGACCACGTCGCGCTTGGTGGAGCCCACGTCCATGAACAGCACCTCGGGCTCCACCAGGTGGCGGATGGCCTTGAAGGTGCTCTCGGTGGCGGCCACCGGCACGGCCAGCAGCACGATGTCGGAGCCGGCCACCGCCAGCAGCGCCGATTCGGCCGCGGTGTCGATCACGCCGGCGCGCCGCGCGCGTTCAGTGGTGGAAGGCGACTTGCTGTAGCCCACCACATGCTTGACCAGCCCGGCGCGCTTGAGCGCCAGCGCGAACGAGCCGCCCATCAGGCCGCAGCCGATCAGGCCCAGTTGCTGGAACATGGGCACGCTCAGTGGCTGTCCAGCGGGTAGGTGCCCAGCACCTTGAAGAAGTCGCACACCTCGCGCAGCTCCTTCATGGCCGAGGCCACCGGCGGATCTTCGGGGTGGCCCTGCAGATCGACGTAGAAGTAGTACTCCCACTGGCCCGAGCGCGCCGGGCGCGACTCGAAGCGCGTCATCGACACGCCGTGGTGCTTCAGCGGCACCAGCATGTCGTGCACCGCGCCCGGCCGGTTGACCACCGACACCACCAGGCTGGTGCAGTCGTGGCCCGAGCGGCCGGGCTGCGGGTGGCGGTCGGGGTGCGTCACCACCGCGAAGCGGGTGCGGTTGTGCGGGTCGTCCTGGATCGCGCGGCCGACCACGTGCAGGCCGTATTCGCTGGCCGCCCGCTCGCTGGCGATGCCCGCCAGCGTGGGGTCGGTGCTGGCCAGGCGCGCGCCTTCGGCATTGCTGGACACCGGCCGCCGTTCCGCGTGCGGCAGGTGGTTGCTCAGCCAGCCGTGGCACTGGGCCAGGGCCTGCGGATGGGCGCACACGGCCTCGATGCCCTCGAGCGAATCGACGCTGCGCAGCAGGTTCTGGCGCACCATCAGGCTGGTCTCGCCGATGATGAAGAGCGGTGTGGTGAGGAACAGGTCGAGCGAGCGCGTGACCACGCCTTCGTTCGAGTTTTCGACCGGCACCACGCCAAAATCGGCCGCGCCCGAGGTGGTGACGTGGAACACCTCGTCGGCGTTGGCGCAGGGCACCCGCACGATGGAGCTGCCGAAGTAGCCCAGCGCCGCCTCTTCGCTGAAGGTGCCGGCCGGGCCCAGGAAGGCCACCCGCATCGGCGTTTCCAGCGAGCGGCAGGCCGACATGATCTCGCGCCAGATCGGCGCCACGCTCTCCGAGCGCAGCGGCCCGGCGTTGACGTGCTTGAGCCCGTCGATCACCTGCGCCTCGCGCTCGGGGCGGAACACCACCGAGCCTTCCTTTTTCTTGATCTCGCCCACCGCCAGCGCCAGCGCGGCACGGCGGTTCAGCAGCGACAGCAGATCGCGGTCGAGTGCATCGATCTGGTGGCGCAGGGCCAGCAGGTCGGGCGGATTGGGGGCGGCAGGCTCGGACATGGCGCAGGCGAAGGCGAACGGGAGATCGGTTTACTTGGCGCCGCTGGCCTTGCCGGCCGGCTTGCTGGCGTCGGTGGCCGCGGGCTGGGGGATGCCCAGCGTGCTGCGCACCTTGTTCTGCAGCGCCTGCAGCTTGGGGTCGAGCACCGGCGCCGCATCGGCGATCAGCTTCTGGGTGAAGCCGTTCTGGATCTCGGGCATCAGCTGCTGGTACTTCTTGTTGACCGGCGATTCCAGCCAGGCCAGCAGCTGCTTCAGCTCGTCTTCGCTGAACTTTTCTTCCAGCTGCGCGCCCAGGGTGCTGGGGGCCAGCTTGTTGGCGCGGTCGCGCAGCACCGGCACGGCTTCGTCGACGAACTTGCGCACGTCGGCCTCGATCTGCTTGCCGGTGGCCTCACGCTTGTCGGCCGGCAGCTGCTGCAGCGCGCTGCCCGCGGCCTGCATCATCTGCACCGCCGGGCGCTCGGCGATGCTGCGGGCCACGTTCTCGATGGCCGGTTGCTGGGCGGCCAGGATCTTGTCGACCACTTGCTTCTTGCTCTGCGCATGCGCGCCCAGGGAGGCGACCACCAGGGCCGCCACCAGCAGGGTTTTTTTCATCAGGAATTCTCCTCAGGGGCGGCAGCGCCATCGCCTTCGCCCGGGGTTTCGATGTTGGCGTCGTTCTCGACGATCCGTTGCAGGCCCGACAGCTTGGTGCCGTCGTCCAGCGCGATCAGCGTGACGCCTTGAGTAGCGCGGCCGAGCTCACGAATTTCGGAGACACGGGTGCGCACCAGCACACCCTTGTCGGTGATGAGCATGATCTCGTCCTCGGGGCGCACCAGGGTGGCCGCGACCACCTTGCCGTTGCGCTCGCTCTGTTGGATGGCGATCATGCCTTTGGTTCCACGGCCATGGCGGGTGTACTCGACGATGGAGGTGCGCTTGCCGTAGCCGTTTTCGGTGGCGGTGAGCACGCTCTGCGCTTCGTCTTCGGCCACCAGCATCGCGATCAGCGTCTGCCCCGGCTCCAGCGCCATGCCACGCACGCCGCGGGCCTGGCGGCCCATCGGGCGCACGTCGTCCTCGTCGAAGCGCACCGCCTTGCCGCCGTCGGAGAACAGCATCACGTCGTGCTTGCCGTCGGTCAGCGCGGCGCCGATCAGGTGGTCGCCTTCGTCCAGGTCGACCGCGATGATGCCGGCCTTGCGCGGGTTGCTGAATTCATCCAGCGCCGTCTTCTTGACGGTGCCCAGCGCGGTGGCCATGAAGATGTAGTTGTCGGCCGGGAAGCTGCGGAACTCGCCGGTCAGCGGCAGCACCACGGTGATCTTTTCGCCCGGCTGCAGCGGGAACATGTTGACGATGGGCTTGCCGCGGCTGGCGCGGCCGCCCTGCGGCACTTCCCACACCTTCAGCCAGTACACGCGGCCGCGGTCGCTGAAGCACAGGATCCAGTCGTGCGTGTTGGCGATGAAGAGCTGGTCGATCCAGTCGTCTTCCTTGGTGGCCGTGGCCTGCTTGCCGCGGCCGCCGCGGCGCTGCGAGCGGTACTCGCCCAACGGCTGGCTCTTCACATAGCCGCTGTGGCTCAACGTCACCACCATGTCGGTGGGCGTGATCAGGTCTTCGGTGCCCAGTTCCTGGGCGTTGTGCTCGATCTGGCTGCGGCGCGCGCCCAGCTTGGTCTGGCCGAACTCCTGCTTCAGCGCGGTGAGTTCCTCGCTGATGATGAAGGTCACGCGCTCGGGCTTGGCCAGGATGTCCAGCAGATCGGCGATCTGCGCCATCACGTCCTTGTACTCGCCGACGATCTTGTCCTGCTCCAGGCCGGTCAGGCGCTGCAGGCGCATCTGCAGGATTTCCTGGGCCTGCTCGTCCGACAGGCGGTACATGCCGTCGGTCTGCATGCCGTAGTCGGCGGGCAGGCCTTCGGGGCGGTAGGCGGCGCGGCCGCCCGGCGTGTCGGATTCGGCGCGGGCCAGCATCTCGCGCACCAGCGAAGAGTCCCAGCTCTTGCTCATCAGCGCGGCCTTGGCCACCGGCGGCGTGGGCGAGTTCTTGATCGTCTCGATGAACTCGTCGATGTTGGCCAGCGCCACGGCCAGGCCTTCCAGCACATGGCCGCGCTCGCGCGCCTTGCGCAGCGCGAACACGGTGCGGCGGGTCACCACCTCGCGGCGGTGCTCCAGGAAGTATTCGATCAGCTGCTTGAGGTTGCACAGCTTGGGCTGGCCGTCCACCAGCGCCACCATGTTCATGCCGAAGCTGTCCTGCAGCTGCGTCTGTTTGTACAGGTTGTTCAGCACGACCTCAGGCACTTCGCCGCGCTTGAGCTCGATCACCACCCGCATGCCGGACTTGTCGCTCTCGTCCTGGATGTGGCTGATGCCGTCGATCTTCTTGTCGTGGACCAGCTCGGCGATGCGCTCGAGCAAGGTCTTCTTGTTCACCTGGTACGGGATCTCGTCGACGATGATGGCCTGGCGCTGGCCGCGGTCGATGTCCTCGAAGTGGCAGCGCGCGCGCATCACCACCTTGCCGCGGCCGGTGCGGTAACCCTCACGCACGCCGTTCAGGCCGTAGATGATGCCGGCGGTGGGAAAGTCGGGCGCCGGCACGATGGACATCAGCTCGTCGATCGTCGCGTCCGGGCTGCGCAGCAGGTGCAGGCAGGCGTCCACCACCTCGTTGAGGTTGTGCGGCGGAATGTTGGTGGCCATGCCCACCGCGATGCCGCCCGAGCCGTTGACCAGCAGGTTGGGCAGCCGCGTGGGCAGCACCAGCGGCTCTTTCTCGGAGCCGTCGTAGTTGGGGCCGAAGTCGACGGTTTCCTTGTCGATGTCGGCCAGCAGCTCGTGGGCGATCTTCGACAGGCGGATTTCGGTGTAGCGCATCGCCGCGGCGTTGTCGCCGTCGATCGAGCCGAAGTTGCCCTGGCCGTCCACCAGCATGTGGCGCATGGAAAAGTCCTGCGCCATCCGCACGATGGTGTCGTAGACCGACTGGTCGCCGTGCGGGTGGTACTTACCGATCACGTCGCCCACGATACGGGCCGACTTCTTGTAAGGCCGGTTCCAGTCGTTGTTCAGCTCGTGCATCGCGAACAGCACGCGCCGGTGCACGGGCTTGAGGCCGTCGCGGGCGTCGGGCAGGGCGCGCCCGACGATCACGCTCATCGCGTAGTCGAGGTACGAGCGCCGCATCTCCTCTTCGAGGCTGATCGGCAGGGTTTCCTTGGCGAACTGGGTCATGAGGGCGGCAAACGCGGGCGGCGCGCGAGCGCCGTGACCTGTGGGGTGTGAGACGCGGGATTCTAAGCGTCAGTCCTCTGTCGCTCGAACGCAACACAGGTGTTACCTGCCGGCCGGGCAATTGCCAAAATGGGGCCAGCCGAGCGCCGTATGGCACAATCCTTCGCGTCGGTGGTGGCGCTTGACAAACAAGGCGCTTGCCAAGTTATACGCTTCCGAATTTGGACGTTACGCAGCACAACTGCGGCTTTCCTTGAGAGGAGAATCAATGAAGAAACTGAACACCGTGGCGGTGCTGTTTGCATCGGTCGCGCTCGCCGCTCCGCTGTCGACGGCCTTCGCCCAAGCGCAGACGAACGACAACTGGCGCGCTTCTGACGGTACCGTCTGGAAGAACGGCACCAACGAACTGTGCTGGCGCGATGCCAACTGGACGCCCGCCACGGCTGACCCGAGCTGCGACGGCGCCCTGAAGCCCGCTGCCGCTCCCGCCCCGGCACCGGCCCCGGCTGCTGCTCCCGCTCCGGCGCCCGCCCCGCGTCCGGCCGTCGTGCCGCCGGCTCCGGTCAGCGAAAAGGTCACCTACGCCGCTGACACCTTCTTCGACTTCGACAAGTCGACCCTGAAGCCGGAAGCCCGCGCCAAGCTGGACGACCTGGTCAGCAAGACCGGTGGCATCAACCTGGAAGTCATCATCGCCGTGGGTCACACCGACTCCGTCGGCACCGATGCCTACAACCAGAAGCTGTCGGTGCGCCGCGCCGAAGCCGTGAAGACCTACCTGGCCTCCAAGGGCATCGAGAAGAACCGCGTGTACACCGAAGGCAAGGGCGAAAAGCAGCCCGTCGCCGACAACAAGACCGCCGAAGGCCGCGCCAAGAACCGCCGCGTGGAAATCGAAGTGGTTGGTACCCGCAATAAGTAATCGGTCCTCCGATTCCTTCGCAAACCCCGCTCCGGCGGGGTTTGTCATTTGTGCGGCAAGTATCTCCAAATGGCCCGCGTTAGGATGTCGTCCATGATGAATGCCGATCCTCAAGAACTGGCGAAATTCAGTGAACTGGCCCATCGCTGGTGGGACCCGGAGAGCGAGTTCCGCCCGCTGCACCAGATCAACCCGTTGCGGCTGGGCTGGATCGAGCAGCAGGTGCCGGTGGCCGGCAAACGGGTGCTGGACGTCGGCTGCGGCGGCGGCATCCTGGCCGAGGCCATGGCGCAGCGCGGCGCCAAGGTGCTGGGCATCGACCTGGCCGACAAGCCGTTGAAGGTGGCGCAGCTGCACGCGCTGGAGTCCGGCGTGGCCGGCGTCGAATACCGCGAGGTGGCGGCCGAAGCGCTGGCGGCCGAGCAGCCCGGCAGCTTCGACGTCGTCACCTGCATGGAGATGCTGGAGCACGTGCCCGACCCGTCGTCGGTGGTGCGCGCCGTCAGCACGCTGGTCAAGCCGGGCGGCTGGGCGTTCTTTTCCACCATCAACCGCAACCCCAAGTCGTTCCTCTTCGCCATCGTCGGCGCGGAGCACATCCTCAAGCTGCTGCCCAAGGGCACGCACGAGTACGCCAAGTTCATCCGCCCCAGCGAACTGGCGCGCTGGTGCCGCGAGAGCGGCCTGGTGATGGGCGAGACCAAGGGCATGGAATACAACCCGCTGACGCGCCGCTACTGGCTGTCGGGCGACACCAGCGTCAACTACCTGGTGGCGTGCCGGAAGCCGGGCGCATGAGCGGCGGGTTTCGCGCCGGCATCCAGGCGGTGCTGTTCGACCTGGACGGCACCTTGATCGACAGCGCGCCCGACCTGGCCGGCGCCGCCAACCGGCTGCGCGAGCTGCGTGGCCTGCCGCCGGTGCCTTACGCCCAGCTGCGCCCGTTGGTGGGCACCGGTGCCCGCGGCATGATCGGCGGTGCCTTCGGCCTGGGGCCGGGCGATGCCGAATTCGAAGCATTGCGCGACGAGTTCCTGGCCTTGTACGAGCGCGGGCTGCTGCAGCAGACGGCGGTGTTCGACCCGATGGTGCCGGTGCTGCAGGCGCTGGAAGCCGCCGGACTGCCCTGGGGCATCGTCACCAACAAGGCCGAGCGTTTCACGCACCCGGTGGTGCGGGGCCTGGGGCTCGACCGCCGCGCGGGTGCGGTGGTGTGCGGCGACACCACGCCGCATGCCAAGCCGCACCCCGCGCCGCTGCTGGAGGCGGCCCGGCGCATCGGCGTGGCGCCCGAGGCTTGCGTCTATGTGGGCGACGACCTGCGCGACGTGCAGGCCGGCCGCGCTGCAGGCATGGCCACCTTGGCTGCGGCCTGGGGCTACCTGGGGCAGGGCGAGGTGATCGAGGCCTGGGGCGCCGACGCTTTACTGGAATCTCCGGCCGCGCTCTTGAAATGGCTTCGGCTGGCTTAAACTATCGTGTTCTGGGGCCGACCTGGTTTCGACGTGGGTACGGATCCGGCGCAGGGCATGCCGAGCACCAGTTCGCTCGTAAAACCACTGGAAACAAAGTAACTGCGAACGACGAACGTTTCGCCCTCGCCGCTTAACACCGGTGAGCCTCTCAACGGTTGGCCAATGGGCCGTGTTGAAGATCGCAAGATCCTAGACTGAGAGGTCATTCACATTGGCTGGTTCTGAGCCGGGTCACTCGGTTCAGGACGAGATCTAGTGACTGGCGTGAAGGGTAGCGTGCTGCTGCGCGACCTCAACGTGAGACTCCAAATCAGCCAGCTACGCATGTAGAACTGTCCGGTGATGGTTCGCGGACGGGGGTTCGATTCCCCCCGGCTCCACCAAATCACCACAAGAACCCCGACCGGCAACGGTCCGGGGTTTTTTCTGCGCAGCGCGGGTCGTACGGCCGGCCAGGGGTGCGGTGCGGGGCGATTAGACTGCGCTGCCGCCGATCGGCCACCAACGGCGATGCCTGCTGCACGACCTGCCTTCTACATCCCTGAGATGACCACTCGCCCTGCGGCGCGGCTGCCCGGCCCTGACCCCAGGCGGCGGGCGCGGCGCCTGCCTGCAGTCCACGCTGCCTTTGCCCATGGTGCTTGATCACACGCTGCTGGTCGCGCTGCGTGAGCGCCATCCCGCGTGGCGCCTGCTCGCTTCGCCGCACGCCGCGCTGGTGGCCAGCTTTCTGCACCGCGTGTTCGTCGTGCCCAACGTGCGGGTGATGAGCGAAGCCGATCTGGCGGAGTTGCTGGAGGACGAGTTGTTCACGCTGCGCGAGCAACTGGGCGCCGAGGCTTACCCCAAACCGGCGCTGGACTACCTGAACGATTGGGCCGCGCCCGACAAGGGTTGGCTGCGCAAGTTCTACAAGCCGGGCACGGACGAGGCGCAGTTCGACCTGACGCCGGCCACCGAGAAGGCGCTGGCCTGGCTTCAGTCGCTGACCGAGCGCGCCTTCGTCGGCACCGAATCGCGGCTGATGACGCTGTTTTCGCTGCTCGAACAGATCAGCGCCGGCACCGAGGTCGATCCGCTCAAGCGGGTGGACGAGCTGCGCCGCAAGCGCGACAAACTGGACGCCGAGATCCAACGTGCGCTGGCGGGCGAGGTGCCCCTGCTCGACGACACGGCCATCAAGGACCGCTTCCAGCAGTTCCAGCAGGTCGCGCGCGAGTTGCTGTCCGACTTTCGCGAGGTGGAACACAACTTCCGCCTGCTGGATCGGCGGGTGCGCGAGAAGATCGCGCTGTGGGAAGGCACCAAGGGCGCCTTGCTCGATGAAGTCATGGGCGCGCGCGATGCCATCGGCGACTCCGACCAGGGCCGCAGCTTCCGCGCCTTCTGGGACTTTCTGATGTCCAGCCGCCGGCAGGAAGAACTCAGCGAGCGGCTGGCCCAGGTGATGGCGCTGCCGGCCGTCAGTGCGCTGCGGCCCGAGCCCCGCCTGCGGCGCGTGCACCACGACTGGCTGGAAGCCGGCGAGCACACCCAGCGCACGGTGGCCCAGCTGTCGCAGCAGCTGCGCCGCTTTCTCGACGACCGGGCTTTCGTCGAAAACCGCCGCATCCTCGAGCTGTTGCGCGGCATCGAGGCCAAAGCCCTGGGCTTGCGCGGCGCCACGCCGGGCGGTGTCGTCGCCCACATCGATGCGATGGCTGCCGAGATCGAGCTGCCGCTGGAACGGCCGCTGTTCACGCCCGCTGCCAAGCCCCGCCTGTCCGGGCTGGCGGTGGTGGCCGGCGAGGCCGACGTGGACACCGCGCGCCTGTTCGACCAGGTCGTGGTGGACAAGGCGCGCCTGCGCGCCACCGTGCTGCGCTCGTTGCGGCTGCAGTCGCAGGTCACGCTCCATGAGCTGCTGGCCGTAACGCCGCTGCAGCAAGGCCTGGCCGAGCTGGTGGCTTACCTGGAACTGGCCCACGCGGGCGATGGGGAAGGGGCGGTGGCCGGCTACCACGCCTTGGTGGACGAGGCGGTGGTCGAGCCCGTCCGTTGGCAGGCCGTCGATGCCGAGGGCCAGGGCGTCACCCGCGAGGCCCGCCTGCCGCGTGTCATCTTCACGCGCTGAACCCGGCACCGCCGCAAGGAACCCCATGGACGACCCGTTGATCGACGCCGAGCCGATCGCCTCGGCCCCCAGCGCGCTGCCCGCGGTGCCCGAGTTGTCGCAGCTGATGGTGCTGCTGCTCAAGGGCGTGCTCTACCGCGAAGAAGACGAGCGCCTGTGGGCCAGCCTGCTGCGCCTGCAGGCCCGCGTGCGTGAGCAGGCGGCGGTGCTGCTGCTCGACCTGGTGCTGGA
This sequence comes from uncultured Aquincola sp., assembly GCF_964001545.1. NCBI lineage: Bacteria > Pseudomonadati > Pseudomonadota > Betaproteobacteria > Burkholderiales > Sphaerotilaceae > Aquincola > uncultured Aquincola sp. The sequence continues at coordinate 672 of NZ_CAXFDV010000741.1, read as the reverse complement.
CGAAGCCGAGGGCCATGCCTTCTTGAAGAGCCGTCCCGATCCGGACGAGTCGGACGGCGCGGCGCGCCTGCCGCGGCTGGTGGTGCGCCGGCCGCTGTCGTACCCGGTGAGCCTGATGCTGGCCCTGCTGCGCAAGCGATTGGCCGAGTTCGATGCCGGCGGCGCCGACACGCGGCTGGTGCTGTCGCGCGAAGAGGTCGCCGAGCTGATGCGGGTGTTTTTGCCCGAAGGCACGAACGAGGCGCGGCTGGTCGATCAGGTCGACGCCACCCTGGGCAAGGTGGTGGAACTGGGCTTTCTGCGCCGCCTCAAGCCGGTGGCCGGCGCTGCAGCGGACCCGGGGCGTTTCGAGGTGCGGCGCATCCTCAAGGCCTTTGTCGATGCGCAGTGGCTGGCCGATTTCGACGCGCGGCTGGAAACCTACCGTCTGGCCCTGTCGGCGCCGGCCGGCGCTTCGGCAGGGCAGGGAGCGGCCGATGCTTGAGGCGTCAACGCCGGGCCTGGATTTCCTGGCCGATGACAGCCGGGTGGGTTTTCGTCTGCAGCGGCTGGAGGTGCTGAACTGGGGCACCTTCGATCGCTGCGTCTGGCGCTACCAGCTCGATGGCCGCAACGGCCTGCTCACCGGCGACATCGGCTCGGGCAAGTCCACCTTGGTGGATGCCATCACCA
>NZ_CAXFDV010000740.1:0-2270 GCF_964001545.1 uncultured Aquincola sp. | reverse complement strand
GCATGTGGACCGGCACCTGGTGGTGACGGCCCGGCGCCATGCGCTGCGCTCCATCGACGCCCTGCGCACCGCCGCCAAGCGCGGCGACACCATCGCCTCGCCGATCGAGCTGCTGGAAGCGCTGCTGCGTGCACAAGCCGACGTGCTGGTGCGCATCGTGCGCGACGTCACCGCCCGCGTGGACGAGGTGGAGGACGAACTGCTGGCCAACCGGCCCGATGCCCGCCGTGCCAAGCTGGGCGCGATGCGGCGGGTGCTGGTGCGGCTGCAGCGGCTGCTGGCGCCTGAGCCGGCGGCGCTGTTCCGGCTGCTGCAGCACCCGCCCGCGTGGATCGACGAAGCCGGCGTGCTGGCGCTGCGCCAGTCCACCGAAGAGTTCTCGGTGGTGCTGCGCGACATGTCGGCGCTGCAGGAGCGCATCAAGCTGCTGCAGGAAGAAATCGCCGCCCGCGTGAACGAGGACAACAACCGCAGCCTGTTCGTGCTGACGGTGGTGACGGTGCTGGCGCTGCCCATCAACCTGATCGCCGGGCTGATGGGCATGAACGTGGGCGGCGTGCCGCTGAGCGAAGAGCCGCACGGCTTCTGGATCGTGGTGAGCATCGTCACCGCCTTCACCGTGATCGCCGGGCTGGTGGCCTGGCGATCCCGAAGAAAAGACTGATCAAAAGTTGTACCGCGCCCGCGCGTACCAGTACGCGCCGTTGAAGCCGATCGGCGACAGCACGTCGTAGGGCAGGTTGCCGAAGTAGGCGATGTCGGCGATGGAGCGGTCGGGGTAGCGGTTGGTGATGTTCACGCCGCCCAGCGCCAGCGCCCAGGCCTTGGTGGGCCGCCATTCCACTTCCGCGTCCAGCTGCCAGGTGGCGCCGTAGGTCTGGGTGGGCGTGAAGCCGTCGCCGAAGTCGAACACCCGTGTGGTCTTGCCATGGCGGGTGGCCCGCAGCAGGCCACCGTAGGCGCCGCCGGTCCACTGCGCAGTGAACACATGGCGCTGCCGCGGCGCCGAGGTGGTGAGCGTGTTGGCCTCTTCCAGCCCCACCAGGCCGCCGCTGGCGCCCAGCGCGGCCAGCTGCGCCGGCAGGGCCTCGGTGCGCTGGATGCGGGTACGGCTGGCCGAGATCGCGGCGCTCAGCTGCAGGTCGCCGCCCGCCGCCTTGCCCTGCCATTGCCCCACCAGGTCGGCGCCCTGGGTGCGGGTGTCCACCGCGTTGGTGAAGAAGTTGACCCCATCAACGTTCAACAGCCCGTACTGGCTGGCCAGCAGGCTGCTCAGCGCGGCGCTGCTGAAGCGCTCGCTCAGCGTGATGCGGTCCTTCACGTCGATGCGGTAGATGTCCAGCGTGACCGACACGCCGGCCGCGGGCTGTGCCGTCACGCCCAGGCTGAAGTTGCGCGAACGCTCGGGCTTCAGCTCCTTGGCGCCCAGGGCCTGGGCCGCTGCGCTGCCCACCGGCAGCGTGCGCACCTGGCTCAGCACGCCGCCGTCGCCGTAGTTGGAGGTGGTGAAGCTGAAGGCTTCCTGCGCCAGCGAAGGCGCGCGGAAGCTGGTGGACGCGGCGCCGCGCACCGCCAGCGCGGGCGTGAAGGCATAACGCGCCGACAGCTTGCCGGTGCCGGCGCCGCCGGCATCGCTGTAGTGGTCGTAGCGGGCGGCTGCTTCGGCGAACAACTGCTTGCTCACATCGGCCGAGAGATCGGCATACACGCCCGCGATGCGGCGCGAAGGGTCGGCGGTGTCGGCCGGCGACAGGCCGGGGCCGGCCTGCGCACCCGGCGGTGCGATCACCGGGCCGACACCATAAGACGCGGCATCGCCCGCCGTGCTGCGAAAGCCCTCGCGCCGCCATTCGGCGCCCACCGCCAGCGTGGCCGGCTGGGCCAGGCCCAGGTTCAGCGGCCGGCTCAGGTCGAGGTTGGCCACCCACTGGTCGAAGCGGTAGCCGCCCAGGTCGAAGCGCGTGGGACTGGCCGCGCCCAGCGAGGCATTGAGCGAGCGCCGCACGCCGAAGTCGAAGTCATTGCGGCCGTAGGCCAGGCTGGCATCGGCGTCCCAGCCGGCCAGTGGGCCGCGCACACCGGCGGTCAACGACAGGTCGTCGCTGCGGCCGGTGGTCTCGGGGCGATAGCCATCCGGGTAGAAGCGGTCGGGGTTGGCCGTGCTGTCGGGGTAGCGGAAGTAGGCGGCGCCCACGCTGTCGCGCCGCGTCCAGGTGCCGAAGGCATAAGCCTCCTGGCCACCGGCCAGCGGCAGGGCGCCGTTCAGCCAG
>NZ_CAXFDV010000739.1:0-3386 GCF_964001545.1 uncultured Aquincola sp. | reverse complement strand
GCCGGTGATGGCCGGCCAGGGCACGGCGGCGCTGGAGCTGATCGAGGACGCGGGCGAGCTGGACGCGCTGATCGTGTGCGCCGGCGGCGGCGGCTTCCTGTCGGGCTGCACCGTGGCGGCCAAGCACCTGCTGCCCGACATCCAGGTCTTCGGTGCCGAGCCGGAGCGCGGCAACGACATGCAGCAGTCGCTGCGCGAAGGCCGCATCGTCAGCATCGACGTACCGCGCACCATCTGCGACGGCCAGCAGACGCAGGCCGTGGGCGTGCACACCTTCGAGGTCATCCAGGCGCTGGTGACCGACGTGCTGACCGTCTCCGACCCGGTGGTGGTGGAAGCGATGCGCTTCGTCTTCGAGCGCCTGAAGCTGGTGGTCGAGCCCTCCGGCGCCTGCGCCCTGGCCGCGCTGATGCACCACCGCCAACGCTTCGCCGGCCGCCGCGTGGGTGTCACGCTGTCGGGCGGCAACATCGGCATCGACCGCTTCGTGGCGCTGATGACGGGGCAGGAGCAGGTGGACTGATCTATTTTTTGTGGGTACGATAAGTGAGTGCGCTTCACCTTCGACCCTGCCAAAAGCGAGCGCAACGTCGTTGAACGCGGCCTGCCCTTCACCCTGGTTGTGGAGTTCGACTGGTCAAGTGCCTTGATCGCTGAAGACACCCGGAAGATGTACCCCGAGCGACGCTTTCAGGCACTCGGGCGGATCGGTGAGCACCTGCACATGCTGGTGTTCACCCCCCGTGGAGACAGCCTGCATGTCATCAGCCTGCGTCGCTGCAACCGCCGTGAAAGGACGCGATATGCCCACGCGAAAGCCTGATCCCGAGCGCCTGGACGATGACGCACCGGAAGCCACCGACGCGTGGTTCGCGCAGGCGCGCCCAGCCGCTGATGTGCTGTCTCACCTGATGGGGCAGGAAGCAGCGGCTGAGCTGGTGGCGCCCAAGCGCGGTCGCCCGCCGCTCGCCGAGCCCAAAGAGCATGTCAACCTGCGCCTGGACGCGGACGTCGTTCGTGCTTTCCGCAGCACCGGCGCCGGCTGGCAGACCCGTTTGAACCAGGTGCTGCGGGAGTGGCTGCGCAGCCATCCCGTGTGACACCCTTGCTTGCGGCATGGTGTAGGCGGCTTACCCCCTGCCCTTGCCCTTCACCGCCCCGCGCAGCGGGCCCTTGGCCGCCGGCTGGCCTGCGCCCTGGGCGCGCGGGCCGGCGGTGCCGCTGAGGCTGGTGCGCAGGGGTTTGCCCCCTGCGCTCTGCGCAGTCTTGCTTCCTGCGCTTTGCGCAGTCCTGCTTCCCGCGGTGTGGCTGGGCTTGCCGGCCGGCCGCGGCCCCGGCGCCGCGGGGCGGCTGCCGTTGTCGCGTGGCGGCAGGCCGGTGTGCTGGGTCAGCAGCCGGCCGGCCACCGGGCGCGCCGACTTGGCAGGCGCGGGCGTCGAGTTCTTGCGGCGTGCGCTCTGGTAGCTGCCGTCGGTGGTCGGCTGGAAGGTCGGGATCAGGTGGTGCTTGCCGTTGCCGATCAGGTCGGCGCGGCCCATGGCCTTGAGCGCCTCGCGCAGCAGCGGCCAGTTGTTGGCGTCGTGGTAGCGCAGAAAGGCCTTGTGCAGCCGGCGGCGGCGCTCGCCGCGCACGATGTCCACCCGCTCGGCCCGCGTCTCGTCGCGGCTGATGCCCTTGAGCGGGTTCATGCCCGAGTGGTACATGGCCGTGGCCGTGGCCATCGGGCTGGGGTAGAAGGTTTGCACCTGGTCGGCGCGGAAGCCATTGCGCTTGAGCCACAACGCCAGGTTCATCATGTCCTCGTCGCTGGTGCCCGGGTGGGCGGCGATGAAGTACGGGATGAGGAACTGCTGCTTGCCCGCCTCGGCGCTGAACTTCTCGAACAGCTGCTTGAAGCGGTCGTAGGTGCCGATGCCCGGCTTCATCATCTTGGACAGTGGGCCGCCCTCGGTGTGCTCGGGCGCAATCTTCAGATAGCCGCCGACGTGGTGCTGCACCAGCTCCTTCACGTACTCGGGCGACTTCACCGCCAGGTCGTAGCGCAGGCCCGATCCGATCAAGATCTTCTTGATGCCCTTGAGCCCGCGCGCGCGGCGGTAGATCTGGATCAGCGGGCCGTGGTCGGTGTCCAGGTTGGGGCAGATGCCCGGGTACACGCAGCTGGGCTTGCGGCAGGCGGCCTCGATCTCGCGGCTCTTGCAGCCGATGCGGTACATGTTGGCCGTGGGGCCGCCCAGGTCGCTGATGATGCCGGTGAAGCCCTTGACCTTGTCGCGGATCTCCTCGATCTCGCGAATGATGGAGTCTTCGCTGCGGCTCTGGATGATGCGGCCCTCGTGCTCGGTGATCGAGCAGAAGGTGCAGCCGCCGAAGCAGCCGCGCATGATGTTCACGCTGAAGCGGATCATCTCCCAGGCCGGGATCTTGGTCTCGCCGTCGTGGCCGCCCTTGGCGTCGGCGTACGACGGATGCGGCGCCCGCGCATACGGCAGGTCGAACACATGGTCCATCTCGGTGGTGGCCAGCGGCACCGGCGGCGGGTTGATCCACACGTCGCGCGCGGTATGGCCCTCGCCGTGGCGCTGCACCAGCGCGCGGGCATTGCCGGGATTGGTTTCCAGGTGCAGCACGCGGTTGGCATGGGCGTACAGCACCGGGTCGCTCTTGACCTGCTCATAGGCCGGCAGGCGGATCACGGTGCGATCGCGCGGCGGCATCACCACCCGGCTGCGCGGCACGATCTTGATCGGCTGCACCGCGGCCGGCACGGGCGGCTCGCCGCCGTCTTCCTTGGCGCAGGTGCTGCCCTGGGCCTGCGCCTGCTCGCTGGTGGTCTGGTAGGGGTTGATGTGCTCGTCCACCCGGCCCGGTCGATCGACCTCGGTGGAATCGAGCTCGAACCAGCCAGCCGCCGACGGATCACCCGCGCGGCGGATGAAGGCGGTGCCGCGCACGTCGGTGATCTGCTCGATCGGCTGGCGCTGGGCCAGCCGGTGGGCCACCTCGATGATGGCGCGCTCGGCATTGCCGTACAGCAGCAGGTCGGCCTTGCTGTCCACCAGCACCGAGCGGCGCACCTTGTCCTGCCAGTAGTCGTAGTGGGCGATGCGGCGCAGGCTGGCCTCGATGCCGCCGATGATCACCGGCACGTCCTTGTAGGCTTCCTGGCAGCGCTGGGTGTACACCAGCGTGGCACGGTCGGGCCGCTTGCCGGCCACGCCGCCCGGCGTGTAGGCATCGTCGCTGCGGATCTTCCGGTCAGCCGTGTAGTGGTTGATCATCGAATCCATGTTGCCGGCCGCCACGCCGAAGAACAGGCGCGGCTTGCCCAGCGCCTTGAACGCGTCCGCGCTGTGCCAGTCGGGCTGGGCGATGATGCCCACCCG
>NZ_CAXFDV010000738.1:0-2596 GCF_964001545.1 uncultured Aquincola sp. | reverse complement strand
CCCTGGAAGCTGAGCACGAAGATGGCCAGCATCGGCCCGTATAGGAACAGCACGAACAGCACGAACAGGATGGCCAGCGGCCAGAAGCCGGGCGCGCGTCGTTCTCGTTGAGCGGCCATCACAGCTCCTTGCGCAGGTTGACCATGCGCATCAGCGCCCAGATCATCATCAGCACCACCGCCAGCAGGATGACGGCATTGGCCGCCGCCGCCGGAAACTGCAGGTAGCTGGCCTGCACCTGGATGATCTTGCCCACCGAGGCGATCTGCTGGCCACCCATCACGCCCACGGTGACGAAGTCGCCCATCACCAGCGCCACCACGAAGATGGAGCCGATGATCAGTCCGGTACGCGTCAGCGGCAGGATCACGTGCACCACCGTCTGCCAGGCCGTGGCGCCGTTGTCGCGCGCGGCCTCGATCAGCGCGCGGTCGATGCGCATCATCGAGTTGAAGATCGGCACGATCATGAACATCGTGTACAGGTGCACGAAGGCCAGGATCACCGAGAAGTCGGAGAACAGCAGCCACTCGATCGGCTGGTCGATCAGGTTCATGCCCATCAGCGTCTGGTTCACCAGGCCGTTGCGGCCCAGCAGCGGCACCCACGAGATCATGCGGATGACGTTGCTGGTCCAGAACGGCACGGTGCAGATGATGAACAGCACCGTCTGCACCAGCGTGCTGCGCACATGGAAGGCCATGAAGTAGGCCAGCGCAAAGCCCAGCACCGCGGTGATCAGCCACACCAGGAAGCTGAACTTCAGCGTCGACGCATAGGTCTTGAGGGTGACGCAGAGGTCGCCCTCACCCCCCAGGCCGCAGCCCTTGAAGATGTCGGCGTAGCTTTGCAGCGTGAAGGCGGGGATCAGCTCATAGTCCGTGGCCTGCCAGAAGCTCACCATCACGATGAGCAGCAGCGGCACCACGAAGAACACGAGGAACACCGCCGCCAATGGCCCGGCCTGCAGCCAGGCGACCCACCCTTTGCGCACATGCGACATCACTTCACCTCAGCCCGACGGCATTGCTCAAGCAGCCACCGCGGAGCCGGCTCCGCCGGTCCGCCAGTGGCGCCCCCTGGGGGGTGCGCCGAAGGCGCTCCGGGGGGGTCTCATGCGGCGACGAATTCGTTCCACTTCTGGACCATGTAGGTGTTCTCGTCCATCAGCGCGTTCCAGCAGGCGATGCCGCCCATGCGCTGCTCGTACGAGCCACCGTCGCGCTTGCTGCCGGCCTTGGCCAGCAGTTCGCCGTTGGGCGCCTTGATGTCCTTCTCGGCGGCCTTGCCTTCCATCCAGTAAGCCCACTCGTAGGCTTCCATCTTGGACTTGGCCGTCTCGAGCACCGCGCTGTAGTAGCCCTGGCGGTTCAGGTAGGCACCGGCCCAGCCGTCGAGGAACCAGTTGATGAACTCATACGCCCCATCGAGCTTGCGGCCCGACAGCGTGGCCGGCAGACCGAACCCGGCCGCCCAGGCGCGGTAGCCTTCCTTCAGCGGCTGGAACACGCAGTCGATGCCCTTGGTGCGCACCGCCGTCACGGCCGGGCTCCACATCGACTGGATCACCACCTCGCCCGAGGCCATCAGGTTCACGCTCTCGTTGAAGTCCTTCCACAGGCTGCGGAACTGGCCGGCCTTCTTGGCTTCGATCAGGGTCTTGATCGTCAGGTCGATCTCGGCCTTGGTCATGTTGCCCTTGTCGGGGTACTTGTACAGCCCCATCGCCTCCACCACCATGGCCGCGTCCATGATGCCGATGGACGGGATGTTGAGGATGGCGGCCTTGCCCTTGAACTCGGGGTTCAGCAGTTCCTTCCAGCTCTCGATCGGCCGCTTGATCAGGTCGGGACGGATGCCCAGCGTGTCGGCGTTGTACACGGTGGGAATCAGGCTCATGAACTCCGTGGGCGACTTGGCGAAGACCTTGCTCTTCTCGCCTTCCAGGAAAATCACCTTCTTGGGCGCGGTGCCCTGATCACCCACCGCCTTGCCCCCCAACATGCCGGTGGTGAACAGCGTGGTGATCTTGTCGGCGTTCTTGATCTTCTTGGTGTCGATGCCCTTCAGGTTGCCGGTGGGCACGATCTTCTTGAGCGAGAAGTACTCGGTGTCGATCAGGTCGAACGAGTTCGGCGAGGTGACGGCGCGCTGCGTCACCACGTCGGTGTTCACCGGGATGTACTGGATCTTGATGCCGGTGTCGGCCTCGAACTTGTCGGCGATCTTCTTGTCCTGGTTCACCGCAGTGCCCAGGTAGCGCAGCGTGATCTTTTCCTGCGCCTGCACGAAGGGAAAGCCCGCCAGGCCGGTGGCGGCCACGCCGGCACCGGCGGCGGCCTTGAGCAAGCGGCGGCGCGGCAGGCCGGCGGTGTTCGTGGGGTCGGTCTTCATCTCGCGGGTCTCCTGAAAAGGCGGGAGTGGATGGCGGCGCCTGCGCACGCAGGCACCACCGGGAAAGCTAGGGGCACCATCTCAGTCCCGCCGGGCCGTCCCAAGGGACTGAGCTCCCCCTCGGGGGGACGCGAGCGCAGCGAGCTAGGGGGCACCACGTCACCCTTGCAGCACGTGCGCATCGGCCTCGTGCCAGCTCATG
>NZ_CAXFDV010000737.1:0-6815 GCF_964001545.1 uncultured Aquincola sp. | reverse complement strand
GAGCCGGTCGCCCATCGAGGCCAGCACGATGTGCTTGACCGGCGTGGCCGCGATGCACTGCTGCAGCGTGACGCCGAAGTTCTCCATGATGATGATCGCCTTCGCGCCCGAGTCCTTGAGCTGGTGCTCGAGCTCGCGCGGCGTGTACAGCGGGTTCACGTTCACGAGGATCAGGCCCGCGCGCAGGATGCCGGCCACCGCGATCGGGTACTGCGGGCAGTTGGGCATCATGGCCGCGACGCGGTCGCCCTTGGCGAGGCCCAGGCCCTGCAGGTAGGCCGCGAAGGCCTTGCTGAGCTTGTCGGTCTCGGCATAGCTCACGTCCTTGCCCATGAAGCTGTAGGCCGTGCGGTCGGCGTACTTCGAGAAGCTCTCTTCCATGAGACCGACCAGCGACGCGTACTGCGATGGGTCGATGTCGGCAGGCACGCCTTGCGGGTAACTGCTGAGCCAGGGACGATCGGTCATGGATGTGTCTCCTCCGGAGTCGGATTGGGATGAAAACGAAAACGGCGCCTGAGCGGCGCCGTAAGGGTTTGCCCGCAGAGCGCGGGCCGGGACGGAACCTCGGCCTATTCGATGGCCTTGCCCATATCTTCCACTACTTTTTTAGCATCGCCAAAGACCATCATGGTCTTGTCCATGTAGAACAGCTCGTTGTCCAGGCCCGCGTAGCCGGCGGCCATGGAGCGCTTGTTCACGATCACCGTCTTGGCCTTGTAGGCCTCCAGGATCGGCATGCCGTAGATCGGGCTGCCCTTGGTGTGCGCGGCCGGGTTCACCACGTCGTTGGCGCCCAGGATGATGGCCACGTCGGCCTGGCCGAACTCGCCGTTGATGTCCTCCATCTCGAAGACCTGGTCGTAGGGCACCTCGGCCTCGGCCAGCAGCACGTTCATGTGGCCCGGCATGCGGCCGGCCACCGGGTGGATGGCGTACTTCACCGTCACGCCCTTGGCGGTGAGCTTGGCCGCCAGCTCCTTGACCGCATGCTGCGCCCGCGCCACCGCCAGGCCGTAGCCCGGCACGATGACCACCGTCTCGGCATTGCCCATGATGAAGGCCGCGTCGTCGGCGCTGCCGCTCTTGACGCTGCGCTGCTGCTGCGCGCCGGCCGCCGCCGCCGTGGCATCACCGCCGAAGCCGCCCAGGATGACGTTGAAGAACGAGCGGTTCATCGCCTTGCACATGATGTAGCTCAGGATGGCGCCCGAGCTGCCCACCAGCGAGCCGGCGATGATCAGCATGCTGTTGTTGAGGCTGAAGCCGATGCCCGCCGCCGCCCAGCCCGAGTAGCTGTTGAGCATGCTCACCACCACCGGCATGTCGGCCCCGCCGATGGGGATGATGAGCAGCACGCCCAGCACGAAGCCCAGCACAATGACCGCCGTGATGTCCAGGCTGCTCTGCGAATGCCAGAAGCCGAAGACGAAGAACACCGCCGCCAGGCCCAGCAGCGCATTGAGGATGTGCTGTCCCGTGAACTGCACCGGCGCACCCTGGAACAGGCGGAACTTGTACTTGCCGCTGAGCTTGCCGAAGGCGATGACCGAGCCGCTGAAGGTGACCGCGCCGATGAAGGCACCCAGCGCCAGCTCGATGCGGTTGCCGCCGGGGATGGGGTCGCCCTTGAGCGCGATGCCGAAGGCATGCGGCTCGATCACCGCGGCCGCGGCGATGAACACCGCAGCCAGGCCGATCATGCTGTGCATGAAGGCCACCAGCTCGGGCATCTTGGTCATCTCCACCCGCTTGGCCATCAGCGCGCCGGCGCTGCCGCCGACCAGCAGGCCCAGCAGCACCCAGGCCAGGCCGCCGGCACTGCCCTGGGCCAGCTTGACGATGAGCGCCGCGGTGGTGAGCACCGCGATGGTCATGCCCGCCATGCCGAACAGGTTGCCGCGGATGGAGGTGGTGGGATGGCTCAGGCCCTTCAAGGCCTGGATGAAGCAGACGCTGGCGACAAGGTAGAGCAGCGTGACGAGGTCGAGGCTCATGCACCCTCCTTCTTGGCGGCCGGGCGCTCCTTCTTCCTGAACATCTCCAGCATGCGCCGGGTGACCAGGAAGCCACCGAAGACGTTGACCGCGGCCAGCGCCACGGCCAGCACGCCGAAGATCTTGGCCGGTGCGCCCTCGGTCAGCGCGGCGGCCAGCATGGCACCCACGATGACGATGGCGCTGATGGCATTGGTCACCGCCATCAGCGGCGTGTGCAGCGCGGGGGTGACGGTCCACACCACGTGGTAGCCCACGTAGATGGCCAGCACGAAGATGATGAGGTTGGTGACGGTGTGCGAAACGATGTCCATGAGGGGCTCCGTGGGTCAGGCGCGCTTGATCTCGCCGGCCTGGGTCATCAGGCAGGCGACCACGATGTCGTCGTCCATCGGCACCTGGAAGCCGCCGTCCTTGGGCAGCACCAGCTTCAGGAAGTCGAGCACGTTGCGGGCGTACAGGCTGCTGGCATCGGCGGCCACCAGGGCGGGCAGGTTGGTCTCGCCCACCAGGGTGACGCCATGCTTGACCACGGTGCGGCCCGACTCGGTGAGCGGGCAGTTGCCGCCCGCGGGCGCGGCCAGGTCCACCACCACGGAGCCGGGCTTCATGCTGCGCACCATGTCTTCGGTCACCAGCACCGGCGCCGGCCGGCCAGGGATCAGCGCGGTGGTGATCACCACGTCGGCCTGCGCCACGCGCTTGGCCACTTCCACCTTCTGGCGTTCCAGCCAGCTGGGCGGCATCGGGCGGGCATAGCCGCCCACGCCTTCGGCCGCTTCCTTCTCCTCGGCGGTCTCGTACGGTACGTCGATGAACTTGGCGCCCAGCGACTCCACCTGTTCCTTGACCGATGGGCGAACGTCGCTGGCCTCGATGACGGCGCCCAGGCGCTTGGCGGTGGCGATGGCCTGCAGGCCCGCCACGCCCACGCCCAGGATGACGACGCGCGCGGCCTTGATGGTGCCGGCCGCGGTCATCAGCATCGGAAAGAGGCGCTGGTACTTGTCGGCCGCGATCATCACGGCCTTGTAGCCGGCGATGTTGGCCTGGCTGGACAGCACGTCCATGCTCTGCGCCCGCGTGGTGCGGGGCGCGGCTTCCAGCGCAAAGCTGGTCAGGCCGGCGGCGGCCAGGCGGCCCAGCCCGTCACGGTCGAAGGGGTTGAGCATGCCCACCAGGGCGGTGCCGGGCTTCATCAGCCCCAGCTCGTCGGGTGAAGGGGACCGCACCTTGAGCACCAGTTCGGCGCCGAAGGCGCCGGCTGCGTCGGTGGTCTCGGCCCCGGCAGCCTGGTAGGCCTCGTCGGTGGCGCTGGCCGCCACGCCGGCACCGGCCTGCACCCGCACGCGGTGGCCCTGGGCGATGAGTTTCTTGGCCGTCTCGGGGGTGACGGCCACGCGGGTTTCCCCCGCGGCCGTCTCGAGCGGAACGCCGATGAGCATGGGTGGATCTCCTCCAACAGTGATGAATTGCTGGCCGCCGTTCTGGCGCGGCATGTTGCGGGGCAGCTTACACAAGTTCCCCTGCGGTCCGTGTCATGGTTCACGCGGCTACCATCCGGCCATGAGTTCCCGCCGTCCCCCGATCAGCGTGACCGTGGCCGCCGTCATCGAACACCAGGGCCGCTACCTGATGATCGAAGAGGAAACCTCCGAAGGCGTGCGCCTGAACCACCCGGCCGGCCACCTGGAACCCGGCGAATCGCCGGTGCAGGGCGCCATCCGCGAGGCGCTGGAAGAAACCGGCTGCAGCTTCCAGCCGCAGTACCTGCTGGGGCTGTACCTCTCGCGCTTCCACCGGCCCGCCACCGGCGAAGACGTGACCTACCTGCGCATGGCCTTTGCCGGCACCGCCAGCGAGCCGGCGCCCGGCTGGGTGCTGGACGACGGCATCCTGCGCACGGTGTGGATGACGCCCGACGAAATCCGCCGCAGCCCGGTGCCGCACCGCAGCCCGCTGCTGCTGCGCTGCCTGGACGACCACCTGGCCGGCAAGCGCTACCCGCTGGAGGTGCTCACCGTGGATCCCACGGTCTTCGTGCCCGAGGTCAAACGCTGATGGCGGCCGCGCGGGACAATCCGCGCATGGAAACGAGGAACAAGCAGCGTGTGGTGGTGGGCCTGTCGGGCGGCGTCGACTCGGCGGTGACGGCCTGGCTGCTCAAGCAGCAGGGCTACGAGGTCGTCGGCATCTTCATGAAGAACTGGGAAGACGACGACGACAGCGAGTACTGCAGCACGCGCCAGGACTTCCTGGACGCCGCGTCGGTGGCCGACGTCATCGGCATCGAGCTGGAGCACGTGAACTTCGCGGCCGAGTACAAGGACCGGGTGTTCGCCGAATTCCTGCGCGAATACGGCGCCGGCCGCACGCCCAACCCCGACGTGCTGTGCAACGCCGAGATCAAGTTCAAGGCCTTCCTCGACCACGCGATGCGCCTGGGCGCCGAGAAGATCGCCACCGGCCACTACGCCCGCGTGCGCGAGGTGGACGGCCGCTTCGAGCTGCTCAAGGGCCTGGACCCGGGCAAGGACCAGAGCTACTTCCTGCACCGGCTGTCGCAGGCGCAACTCAGCCGCACGCTGTTTCCGGTGGGCGAGCTGCACAAGACCGAGGTGCGGCGCATCGCCGAGCAGATCGGCCTGCCGAACGCCAAGAAGAAGGACTCGACCGGCATCTGCTTCATCGGTGAGCGGCCGTTCCGCGAGTTCCTGAACCGCTACCTGCAGCATGCGCCCGGCCGCATCGAGGACGAAAACGGCCGCGTGGTCGGCCAGCACGTGGGCCTGAGCTTCTACACCCTGGGCCAGCGCCAGGGCCTGGGCATCGGCGGCGTGAAGTCGGCGCAGGGTCCGCAGGGCGAGCATGCGCCCTGGTACGTGGCACGCAAGGACTTGAAGCGCAACGTGCTGGTGGTGGTGCAGGGCCACGACCACCCGTGGCTGCAGTCGCCCGCACTGAGTGCGGCCGACACCAGCTGGATCGCCGGCACGCCGCCGGCGCTGGCCGACTGCGCGGCCAAGACCCGCTACCGGCAGAGCGACGCCAGCTGCCGCTTCGAGCTGCGCGAGGACGGCAGCTTCGGCCTGCGCTTCGACGAGCCGCAGTGGGCGGTGACGCCGGGCCAGTCGGCCGTGCTGTACGACGGCGAGGTGTGCCTGGGTGGTGGCGTGATTTCCGCAGCAGGGTGAGCCACTCTTATGCGCCCAACAAATATGCTAAGGCGCAATAAGTAGTTCTTTCGCATAAAAACGGCTAACAAAATGCGGCGCTCTCATCAGCGAGCGTCCGCCCTTGAACTTCCAGCAGTTGCGATCTGTCCGGGAAACCGTGCGCCAGGGCTTCAACCTGACGTCGGTGGCCGAAGCCCTGCACACCTCGCAGCCCGGCGTCAGCCGGCAGATCCGCGAGCTGGAGGAAGAGCTCGGCATCGAGCTGTTCGTGCGCGCCGGCAAGCGCCTGACCGGGCTCACCGCCCCCGGCGCCACCGTGCTGCCCATCGTCGAGCGCATGCTGATGGAGGCCGACAACCTGCGCCGCGCGGGCGACAACTTCGCCCGTGCCGGCAGCGGCACGCTCACCATCGCGGCCACGCACTCGCAGGCGCGTTATGCGCTGCCCACGGCGGTGCGCGACTTCCGCAATTCGCACCCCGACGTCACGCTGCACATGCACCAGGGCTCGCCGCAGCAGGTGGCGCAGATGCTGCTGGACGGCAGCGCCGACATCGGCGTGGCCACCGAGGCCTTGACGCAGTACGACGAACTGGTGGCCCTGCCCTGCTACCGCTGGACCCACGTCGTCATCACGCCGCCGGGGCATCCGCTGACCGCGCTGGACAGCCTGACGCTGCAAAGCGTGGCCGCCTACCCGCTGGTGACCTATGAAGCCGGCTACACCGGCCGCGGCCACATCGACGAGGCCTTCGAGCGCCACGGCCTGCAGCCGCAGGTGGTGCTGACGGCGATGGACGCCGACGTCATCAAGACCTATGTGGAACTGGGGCTGGGCGTGGGCATCGTGGCGGCCATCGCCTACGACGAAGAGCGCGACCGCCACCTCACGGCGCTGGATGCGCGGCACCTGTTCGCCGCCAACATGACCCGGCTGGCGGTGCGCCGCGGCAGCTTTCTGCGCGACTACGCCTACGCCTTCATCGAGACCTTCGCGCCGCCGCTGGGGCGGGCGGTGGTGGAACAGGCGCTGCAGTCCAGCGCCGGCTCCAGCTTCGACATCTGAGCCCTGCGCCCTTGCGGGCGCTCAGGACCCCATCGGCCGGTCGGTCGACCAGTTCGACTTCTGCAGCCGGCTGATGATGCCGGCCTCTTCCGTCAGCGAGAACGAGAACGGGTAGAGCGAACGCTCGGTGGCCGACAGCTCGGGCTGGCCGCCGAACTTGGCGATCTGCTGCAGCGTGTAGCCGAAGTCCAGGTGCAGCAGCACCGCCGGCGCATTGACGCGGCGGTTCATGCGCTCGGGGCCCAGCACCTTGCAGCCCAGCATGCGCACGTAGTAGTTGACGTGGCGGGGGTTGACCTCGATCAGCAGCGTGTCGAAGCCCTTGAACCGGTAGGCCACGATGTAGGCCACGTGGAACAGCGAGGCCAACACCTGCTTGGCGCCCGACACCGGGTCCATCGCCAGCTTGGTGAATTCGCAGATGCGGTGGCCCGCCGCACGCAGCTGAGCCACTTCGGGGCCGAAGGTGTCTTCCGCGTGCAGGCCTTCCGGCCCGTCGAGGCCCACGGTGATGGTGCCGATGATGGCGTCGTGGTCGGTGGCGGTGAGGGTGACGCGGTTGGGCGTCTGGTTCTC
>NZ_CAXFDV010000736.1:0-8767 GCF_964001545.1 uncultured Aquincola sp. | reverse complement strand
GCTCGTGTGCTGCGATGGGATGAACTTTAGAAGCCGAAACAAGGGGGCAACAGTGGCCCATCTCCATGACTTGAGTCCCGTTTGTTCCGTACCCCCTGTCAGGCAAATTCCTACAGCGCAACTTGCGTGGCAGAGCGGTCGAGAGCAAAATATGCATGCACTCTGCATATAAGGAGAACGCCTTGCTGCTGCAATCCAACCATTTCACTCCAGTGGTACATCCCACTGCTCGCATCGCATCCACGGCGGTCATCTCAGGCGATGTCGAGATCGGCCCGAACTGCTCTATCGGGCACGGGGCCGTGCTCTTGGCCGAGGGGGGCCCCATTCGTATCGGCGCGAACTGCGTGATCATGGACACGGCCGTCATCCGGGGGGTACCCAAGCAGGTCATGCGCTTGGGTGACCATGTGCTGGTGGGGCCTCGGGCCTGCCTGATCGGATGCTCTGTCGAAGATGAGGTCTTCATCGCCACGGGCGCATCGGTTTTCAACGGCGCGGTGCTGGGGCGAGGCAGCGAAGTGCGCATCAACGCCGTCGTGCATCTGCGGACGGTCCTCGAAGCTGGCGCTACGGTGCCGATCGGCTGGGTTGCCGTCGGCGCACCGGCTCAGATCCTGCCGGCCAGCGACCACGAGGGTATCTGGGCGATCCAAAAGCCGCTCGACTTTCCGAAGTACGTGCTCAACACCGAGCGGCCCGCCCCCGGCGAGTCGATGATGGAGAACGTCATGCCGCGTTATGCGAGATCTCTTCGGCGCATGCATGCGGACGATCGTGCCGTTTCCTGATTTGTCACGCGTCAAGGCGCTTCAGGCCAACAAGCTGGGCGCCCTGTGGGCGGTGGTTGGCCGCGCGATGACCGGAGCAATGGGCGTGCACTCAGAATCGAGCGCTGCGATTCTGCTCTGGCTTTACCACTGGGCGCCCACCGGCGTGGTGGAACTCGGCCGCGTGGTCGGGCTCTCGCAGCCCGCGTGTTCGCGCGCCGTTGACAAGCTGACGGCAGCAGGGCTCCTGCTCAAGGCACCGAGCGGCGCGCGCGAGACTTGGCTGGAGCTCTCGCCTGAGGGGCGTGCAGAGGCCGAACGCCTGCAATCAGCGCGTCTTCAGGCCTGCGATCGACTGTTGAATGCCTTGTCGCGGCAGGAGCGCGCCACGATGGCGACGCTGCTCGACAAGATGCTGGCTGCACCGGTTGAAAGCCGCGCCTATGCGCGCAACGTCTGCCGGTTCTGCGATCACGGGATGTGCGACGGGCCGGCCTGTCCGGTGGGGTGCCGGGCGACCGAGATCGAGGGCGAAGCGGCGTCTGTCCGAGGATTGCAATGACTTTGCCATGCGGCAAGAGTTGTCAGGATCAGAGCACTGGCGATGGTTTCCGGATTCGGCCCGCAGTTGCAGTGCTTGTCTAATCTTACTCATGAGGCCCCTTGGTGTGGGCATCGCCTCTCCCGGCCAAAAAGCCGGGCAGCCTATGCCTCGTTGGGTCACTCAAAACACCCTGCCGGTGTCCGCCATCACGGCGGAATGGCGTTGAATACGCGCGCAGGCGTCAACCCGTGTTCCGAAGGCCCGCCGCAATGCCGTTGATCGAGATGTGGATGCCCGTCTGCACCCGCTGCACCTGCGGGTCGCCCTCGCGGCGGGCGCGGTAGCGGCGCATCAGCTCGGCCTGCAGGTGGTTCAGCGGGTCGAGGTACGGGAACCGGTGCTCGATCGAGCGCGCCAGCGCCCCGTTGGAGGCCAGTCGCTGCGCATCGCCGGTGATCAGCGACAGCACGTCGCTGGTGCGCTGCCATTCGGCCTGGATGGCGCCGAAGATGCGCTTGCCCAGCTTCTTGTCTTCCACCAGGTCGACGTAGCGCGAGGCGATGCGCAGGTCGGTCTTGGCCAGCACCATGTCGAGGTTGGACATGAGCGTGCGGAAGAAGGGCCACTGGCGGTACATCTTCTGCAGCAGCGCCAACCGGTCCTTGCGCGGGCCCTCGTCGCTGCCCAGCCAGTTTTCCACCGCCGAGCCGAAGCCGGCCCAGCCCGGCAGCGCCACCCGGCACTGGCCCCAGCTGAAGCCCCAGGGAATGGCGCGCAGGTCTTCGATGCGGCGGCTGGCCTTGCGTGAGGCGGGGCGTGAGCCGATGTTCAGCTCGGCGATCTCGCGGATCGGCGTGGCGGCGAAGAAGTAGTCGGTGAAGCCGGGGGTCTCGTACACCAGCTTGCGGTAGGCCTCGAAGCTGCCGGCGCTGAGGGCGGCCGCCGCTTCCAGAAAAGCCTTGGGCGGGCTCTTGGCCGGCGTCAGCAGCGTGGCTTCCAGCGTGGCGGCCACCAGCGTCTCGAGGTTGCGCAGGCCGATCTCGGGGTTGGCGTACTTCGACGAGATCACCTCGCCCTGCTCGGTCAGGCGGATCTGCCCGTTCACCGTGCCGGGCGGCTGCGCCAGGATGGCCTGGTAGCTGGGGCCGCCGCCCCGGCCGACGGTGCCGCCGCGGCCGTGGAAGAGGCGCAGCGTCAGGCCGTGCTGGGCCTTCAACGGCTCGAACAGGCCCACCAGCGCCGTCTCGGCGCGGTACAGCTCCCAGTTGCTGGTGAAAAAGCCGCCGTCCTTGTTGCTGTCGGAGTAGCCCAGCATGATGTCCTGCTCGGCGCCGCTGCGCACGATCATCGGCAGCACGCCCGGCAGCTCGTAGAACTGCCGCATGATGGGCTCGGCATTGCGCAGGTCGCCGATGGTCTCGAAGAGCGGCACCACGATCAGCTGCGTGGTGGCGCTTTCGTCCAGCACGCCGCGCATCAGGCCGCCTTCCTTGAGCAGCAGCAGCACTTCCAGCAGGTCGCTCACGTCTTCGGTGTGCGAGATGATGTAGTGGCGCAGCGCCTCGCGGCCAAAGCGCTCCAGCGCCTCGCGCGCGGCGTCGAACACCGCCAGCTCGCCGGTGGCCAGCTCGGAATAGTCGTGGTTGCGCACCCGCAGCGGGCGGGCATCGTTCAGCAGCTTGAGCAGCAGCGTGCGGCGGGCGGCTTCGTCCAGCGCGCAATAGTCGGGCTCGATGCGGGCGGTGGCCAGCAGCTCGGCGATCACCAGCTCATGCTGGTCGGAGCTTTGCCGCAGGTCCACCGTGGCCAGGTGGAAGCCGAACACCTGCACCGCGCGCATCAGCGGCGCCAGCCGCGGCGCAATCAGCGCGTCGGCATGGTGGTGGCGCAGCGAATCGGCGATCACCTGCAGGTCGGCCAGCAGCTCTTCGCTGCGCTGGTAGGGGTTTTGCGGCGGTACCGCGTGGCGCAGCGCTTCGGTGCCGGTCAGCTGTTGCAGCGTGGCGGCGGTACGGGCGTACATGCCGATCAGCGCCTTGCGGTAGGGCTCGTCGTTGCGGTGCGGGCTGTGGTCGGGCGAGGCATCGGCCAGCGCCTGCATCGCCGGGGTCACCGGCGCCAGCGTGTTGGAGATGGACAGCTCGGCGCCCAGCGAATGCAGCTCCACCAGGTAAAAGCGCAGCGCCACCTCGGCCTGGCGGGCCAGTGCCTGGCGCAGCGTGGGCGCGCCCACGTTGGGGTTGCCGTCGCGATCGCCGCCGATCCACTGGCCCATGCGGAAGAAGTTGGCCACCGGGTGGCCGGGCAGCGCCTGCTCGATCTGCTGGTACAGCCGCGGGATCTGCCGCAGGAAGGTGGACTGGTAGTAGCTCAGTGCGTTCTCGATCTCGTCGGCCACGGTGAGCTTGGTGGTGCGCAGCATGCGCGTCTGCCACAGCTGGGTGACGCGGGCGCGCAGCAGCGCCTCGTTCTGTTGCAGGTCGCGGGCGGTGGTCTGGCCATCGCGCTGGTGCACCAGTTCGGCAATCGCGCGCTCGGCGTCCAGGATGGACTTGCGCTGCACCTCGGTGGGGTGGGCGGTGAGCACCGGCGCGATGTAGGCGCGGTCCAGCGTGTGGGCGATCTCGTCGGCGCGCACGTCGGCGGCGGCCAGGCGCTCGAAGCTCATCGCCAGCGAGCCTTCCTGCAGGTGGCCCTGGGCCTCGTGGTGCTCGCGCCGGCGCACGTGGTGGCGGTCTTCGGCGATGTTGGCCAGGTGGCTGAAGTAACTGAAGGCCCGGATCACGCTGACCATGTGGTCGCCCGACAGGTTCTTCAGCAGCCGGTCCAGCACGCGGCCGGCGGAGGCGTCCTTCTTCAGCCGGTAGGCCACCGACAGCTGGCGCACGCGCTCCACCAGCTCGAAGGCTTCCTTGCCTTCCTGCTCCCGGATCACGTCGCCCAGGATGCGCCCCAGCAGGCGGATGTCTTCGACCAGCGGTCGGTTCTTTTCGGCCGCATCGACTTCTTGAGCGCGGGCGGTACGGGCTTGTCTTGCCATGGTCTCTCGTCCCTCATGTGTAATCCGGTTACGGATTTGATGGTAACTTTTTAAGCGCCGTTCGGGAATGCGGCCGACGCCGGTACCGGCCGATGTGCTAGCGATAATCAAGCCATGAGTGCACCGCTTCTGATCGCCACCCGCGAAAGCCGTCTTGCGTTGTGGCAGGCCCACCATGTGCAGGCGCTGCTCACCCAGCGCTTCGGCGCGCAGGTGGATTTGCTGGGCATGACCACCCGGGGCGACCAGATCCTGGACCGCAGCCTGTCCAAGGTCGGCGGCAAGGGCCTGTTCGTGAAGGAGCTGGAAACCGCGCTGGAAGAAGGCCGAGCCCACCTGGCCGTGCATTCGCTCAAAGACGTGCCGATGACGCTGCCCGATGGCTTCGTGCTGGCGGCGGTGCTGGAGCGTGAAGACCCGCGCGACGCCTTCGTCTCCAACCACTTCGAAGACCTCGACGCGCTGCCGCAGGGCGCGCGCGTGGGCACCTCCAGCCTGCGCCGGGTGGCGCAGCTGGTGGCCCAGCGGCCCGACCTGGTGATCGAGCCGCTGCGCGGCAACCTCGACACCCGGCTGCGCAAGCTGGACGAAGGCCAGTTCGACGCCATCGTGCTGGCCGCCGCCGGCCTGATGCGGCTCGACCTGGAAAGCCGCATCCGCACCCGTTTCGACACCCGCCGCATGATTCCGTGCGCCGGGCAGGGCGCGCTGGGCATCGAGGTGCGTGAAGACGCCACCGCGCTGCGCGCCCAGCTGCAGCAACTGGTGCATCGCCCCACCTGGCTGGCCGTGCAGGCCGAACGTGCGGTGTCGCGCGCGCTGGGCGGCAGCTGCAGCATGCCGCTGGCTGCTTATGCGCATTGGGCCGACGACGGCGCGCTGCAGCTGGAAGTGGCCCTGGGCCATGCCGACGACGCCCGCCAGCCGCTGCTGCGCGCCAGCGTGCGTGCGCCGGTGGCCGACGATGCCGCGGCCGAAGCGCTGGGCGGTCAGGCCGCGGCCGAGGTGGTGCGCCAGGCGCCCGCCGGCTACCTGCCGGCCGGGTACTGAACGGCGAATGCGCCTGCTGGTCACCCGGCCCCAACCGCAAGCCGACGCCTGGGTGCAGCGCCTGGCGGCCGCCGGCTTCGACGCCGCGGCCGTGCCGCTGCTGCACACCGAAGCCTGCGGCGATGTGGCCTCGCCCACCGCCACCGCGCTGCTGGCGGCGGCGCAGGGGGTCGTCTTCGTCAGCCCCGGCGCGGCCACGCACTTTTTTGAACAAGGTGCCGGCGCGCCCTGGCCCGCGCAGCGCTGGGCCGCCGCGCCCGGCCCCGGCACGGCCGACCGCCTGCAGGCGCTGGGTGTGCCTGCGGGCTGCATCGTGCAGCCGGCGGCCGATGCCGCGCAGTTCGATTCCGAATCGCTGTGGGTGCAGCTGCGGCCGCGGGTGCAGGCGGGCGACCGTGTGCTGATCGTGCGCGGCGACGGCGGCCGCGACTGGCTGGCCGACATCCTGCGCGCCCACGGGGCGCAGGTCGAGTTTCTGCAGGCGTACCGCCGGGGCGCGCCGCGGCTGTCGCCTGCAGAGCAGGCGCAGCTGCAGGCGGCCTTGGCCGACCCGGCGGCGCATCTGTGGCTTTTCAGCAGCGGCGAAGCCATCGGCCATCTGCAAACCCTGGCGCCCGGGGCAGACTGGCGGGCTGGCCTGGCGCTGGCCACCCATCCGCGCATCGAGGCACGGGCCCGCGCGCTGGGCGTGGGCCAGGTGTTCGCGGCGCGCCCCAGCTTCGAGGCGGTGGTCGCCGCCGCCCGGGACATCGCCAAAACCCCATGAATACAATCCTTTGACTGTGAACGACGACGCTGTTTTGCCAGCCGCTGCGCCGGCCACCGCCCCGGCACTGGGGCCTTCCGCGCCCGTCGGCGCCCCGATTCCCCGCTGGCTCGGCCTGGTGGTCCTGGTATTGGCCGTGGTGTGCATCGCCGCGCTCACCCTGGCCTGGGACACCCAGCGCCGCGTGCGCAGCTTCGAGCAGGAGCTGGTCAAGCGCCAGCAGGACAGCCAGAGCCAGTCGTCCGAGGCGCGCCTGCTGGCCCGCCAGTCGCAGGACGCCTCCCGCGAGGCGGCGGCCAAGGTGGCGCTGCTGGAAGCGCGCCTGTCGGAAGTGGCGCTGCAGCGCAGCCAGGTCGAAGAGCTGATGCAGGCGCTGTCCCGTTCCCGCGACGAAAACGTGGTGGCCGACATGGAAGCCGCGGTGCGCGTGGCCCTTCAGCAAAGCGCCATCACCGGCAGCGCCGAGCCGCTGGTGGCCGCGCTCAGCCAGATCGACGAACGCCTGGCCCGCTACAACCAGCCGCGCCTGGAGCGGGTGCGCCGCGCGGTGGCGCGCGACCTGGAGCGGGTGAAGGCCATCGGCGTGGCCGACGTGGCTTCCCTCAGCATCCGCCTGGACGAAGCGGTGCGGCTGGTCGATGAATTGCCGTTGCTGGCGGTGGCCGAGCCCCGCCGTTCGGGCGCCGAAGCCGCGCAGCGTCGTTCAGCCGCGCGGGCCGCGGCGGCGGCCTCTCCGGCCCAGGCCGCCAGTGCGGCCACGGCCACTTGGCGCGACCAGGTGCTCGAGCTGTGGGACCACAGCCTGGCGGCCGTGTGGGGCGAAGTGCGCTCGCTGGTGCGCGTGACGCGCATCGACAGCCCCGACGCGGTGCTTGCGGCGCCCGACCAGGTGTTTTTCATCCGCGAGAACCTCAAGCTGCGGCTGCTGAACGCGCGGCTGGCGCTGCTGTCTCGCCAGTTCGACAGCGCCCAGGCCGACCTGCGCGACGCCCAGGCCACGCTGGACCGCTACTTCGACCGCAATGCCAAACGGGTGCAGTCGGCCAGCGACCTGCTGCGCCAGGTGATGAACCAGGCCCGCCAGACCGGCGTGCCCCGCCCCGACGACACGCTGGCCGCGCTGGCCGCCGTCGCGGCAGGCCGTTGAGGCAACGCACGCCATGCGATCGATCATCTGGCTGGTGCTGCTGTTCGTGGTGGCCGTGGTGGCGGCCTCCACCCTGGGCCGCAACGATGGGCTCGTCAGCTTCTACTGGAGCGGTTGGCGGCTCGACCTCTCGCTCAACCTCTTCATCGTCGGCCTGCTGCTGCTGTGCTTCGCCCTGGTCTCGGGCATCAGCGGCGTCAATTCGCTGATCGGCCTGCCGGCGCGCGCGCGTGAGTGGCGCCTGGCGCGCCGCGAACGCGCCGCCCAGTCGGCGCTGCGCGAGGCGCTGGCCGAGTTCCTGGGCGCACGCTACGGCCGGGCGCAAAAGGCGGCGCAGCGTGCACTGTCCATCCAGGACAGTTCGCCCGAGATGCCGCCCGACCCCGAATTGCGCGTGCTGGCGCATCTGCTGGCCGCTTCCAGCCTGCACCGGCTGCAAGACCGCGCCCGCCGCGACGAGCACCTGCAGCAGGCGCTGCGCCAGCCGCGCCGCCCGGGCCTGCCCCGCGTGGCCGACGAAGGCGCGCAGCTGCTGGCCGCCGAATGGGCGCTGGACGACCGCGACGGCCCACGCGCGCTGCGCCTGCTGGCCGAGCTGCCGCCCGGCGTGGCCCGCCGCACCCAGGCGCTGCGGCTGCGGCTGCAGGCCCAGCGCCAGCTGCGCCAGCCGCTGGAGGCGCTGCGCAGCGCGCGCCTGCTGGCCAAGCACCAGGGCTTCTCGCCAGTGGCGGCGCAAGGCCTGCTGCGCTCCCTGGCGTTCGAAGCCATCGACGCCACGCACGACGCCGACCAGCTGCGCGCCACCTGGTTGCAGCTGGAGATGTCCGACCGCCGCGATGCCTACGTGGCTTCACGCGCGGCCATGCGCATGGCCCGCTTCGGCCAGCCGGAAGAAGCGCGCCAGTGGCTGCGCCCCTTCTGGGAACAGATGCAGGACCTGGGCGTGGATGGCCGCGACCAGGTGGCACGCGCGCTGACGCAATGCCTGCCCGGCATCGGCCCCGATTGGCTGCAGCGCCTGGAGTCGGCCCAGCTGGCTTATGTGCAGGAGCCCATCGTCACGCTGGCCGTGGGCGCGGCGCTGGCGGAGCGGCAGTTGTGGGGCAAGGCCCGCCGGCCGCTGGAGCAGGCCGCCGGCCATGCGACACTCGACCCCGCATGCCGTCGTCTGGCATGGCGCCTGCTGGCCCGGCTCGCGCGCGAAGAGCGCGACGAACCGCGTGCCTTGCGCTGCGAGCAGGCGGCCGCCGCGGTTGAGTAGACTGATTTAGTCGGGTATTGACCGCAGCGAAAAATGCTCGCTATACTGTGAGGCTTCAGCGGCTGTAGCTCAGTTGGATAGAGTACTTGGCTACGAACCAAGGGGTCGTGGGTTCGAATCCTGCCAGCCGCACCAGAACATCGTTCTGAATCAACGCCTTAGACGGTCAAACGTCTAAGGCGTTTTTCT
>NZ_CAXFDV010000735.1:0-5838 GCF_964001545.1 uncultured Aquincola sp. | reverse complement strand
CTGCAGGAACCCGGTGATGCCGGTCAACGGCATGGACCCGCCGGGGATGATTTCAGCCGTGTCCGGCAGATCGCCGGCATCGGTTTCTTGCCAGACGAGCGCATGTGCGCCCTGCGAGAAGGTAACGGCTGCCAGGAATGCGGCGGCGGCCACTGTCAAACACTTCATTGCCTAGGTCCCTTCTGGGTGAGAAGAACGACTGCGTTAACCCTTCGCTACCGATGAGCAACGTAGGGACAGCAGTTGTCACATATTTCACGCCAAATGGCCCCCCTCATTCGTGGGGATAGCCCGGGTACCAGGGAACTTTCGGTGTAACGAGACGCTTACTTCAGCGCCAAGCCGGTGCGCAGCACGCACCGTTGTTGAACACACGCGGCGCCCGGGTCGGTGACCACCGAGCAGGTGGACATGCGTCCGGCCGGCGCGGCCGCCGAGCCGGCCTGTGTGTATTGCGCGGCCAGGGCCTGGATGCGGGGCGCATCGGCGGTCTGGCTCGACCAGGGAAAGTAGGCCTCGGGCCCGCCGCAGGCCTTGCTGCCCACGGCCACGGTGTGGCATTGCTGGTCGCTCTGGCAGAGTGCGGGGCCGATGGCATCGACCAGCGCCTGGCGCGCCGACACGGCCTGCGTGGCGGGCGACGCCGCAGGCCGGGCGTCGGGCGCGGCCTGCACGCAGGCGGCCAGCGTACCGGCCAGGCCCAGCGCGCCGAGCAGCCGGGCGCGGATCATGCGGGGCTGTGCAGGTCGCGCAGCACCGTGGGGCCGGCGCGGCGTTCGATGTCGGCCAGCAGCGTGCGGCACCAGCCCATCGAAAACAGCAGTTCGGCCGCCACGAACATCGGCCCGATGAGCAGGCCGGTCAGGTCGTCCACGAAGGCCGGCTTGCGCCCTTCGTAGTAATGCCCCACGAACTGGATCAACCACCCCAGCACGAAACTGCCGATGCCCCAGCCCAGCCACTGCGCCATGCTGCCGCCCGCCACCGTGTGCCCCAGGCCCACCAGCAGCGCATTGAGCAGGCTCACCGCCAGGCCCACCGCCAACTGCCCGCGGCTCAGGTACCACAGGGTGGCCAGGCCCCACACGATCCAGGCCGGCGTCAATGAGACGCTGGCGGTGCCCAGCACCGGCCGCGCCAGCAGCACCCCCACCGCGAACACGATCAGCGGGATGCCGACGAAATGCGTGGCGATGTTGCGTCGGTCCCGGTGGTAGGTGGCGTACTGCGCCAGCAGCTCGGTGGTGTTGCGCATGAAGACGGTCTCCGAAAGGCGTGTGCGTTGAACGGCTTGACAACGACGATAGCAGCGGCGGCGCGGGCTTGCAGCGGAACTTACCCGTCGCACCTGCATCCGCCATGGGGTTCGTGAAAGAAGGAGCGAGAGGCCTTTCCATGTCTGACCGTGATCTGTTCGAGGCGTTCAACGCGTCGCCGGGCCTGCATGGCAGCCTGCTGTGGCTGCTGCGCCTGCTGTCCAGCCATGTGTCCTGGCTGACCGTCGTGGCCTTGTGCGCCACGCTGGTGTTCGGCCCGCCGGCGCTGCGCCGCGCGATGGCGCGGCTGGTGACGGGCGCGCTGCTGGCCGCACTGCTGGGGCTGGTGATCTCGCTGCTGCTGCAGTCGCCGCGGCCGGGCGACCTGTCGCTGGGCCACCAGTACCTGCATCCGCTGCTGGCGTCGGGCTTTCCCAGCGTGCACGTCACGGTGCTGTGGGCGCTGGCGCTGGGCGCGCTCACGCTGCGGCCGGCCTGGCCGCGCCTGGGCGCGGTGATGCTGCCGCTGGGCCTGCTGGTGGGCTGGGCGCGCATCTACCTGGGCGTGCAGTTCCCGTCGGACGTGCTGGCGGCCTTTCCGGTGGCGGCGGTGGCCGTGGGCCTGACCTGGCTGCTGCGCCGGCCGCTGGAAGTGGAGGTCACGCTGCCGCTGCTGCGCTGGATCGACGGGCTGCGGGGTCGCTCGCGCAGCGACCGTTGAGGCGCGGCGCGCTGCCTACAATCCGGCGCTCGACAGGAGCAGCCCCCGCATGAGCATCAAGAGCGATCGATGGATCCGCCGCATGGCCGAACAGGCCGGCATGATCGAGCCGTTCGAGCCCGGGCAGGTGCGCACGGCGGCCGACGGCCACCGCATCGTCAGCTACGGCACCAGCAGCTACGGCTACGACATCCGCTGCGCGCCCGAATTCAAGATCTTCACCAACATCAACTCGACCATCGTCGACCCGAAGAACTTCGACGAGAAGAGCTTCGTCGACTTCGAGGGCGACGTCTGCATCATCCCGCCCAACAGCTTCGCGCTGGCGCGCACGGTGGAGTACTTCCGCATCCCGCGCAACGTGCTCACCATCTGCCTGGGCAAGAGCACCTATGCCCGCTGCGGCATCATCGTCAACGTCACCCCGTTCGAGCCCGAATGGGAAGGCTACGTGACGCTGGAGTTCAGCAACACCACGCCGCTGCCCGCCAAGATCTACGCGGGTGAAGGCTGCGCGCAGGTGCTGTTCTTCGAGAGCGACGAAGTGTGCGAAACCAGCTACAAGGACCGCGGTGGCAAGTACCAGGGCCAGCGTGGCGTGACCTTGCCCAAGGCCTAGGCACTGCCATTGCCGCGGTACCGCAAGCAAAAAAGCAGGAGGCGGCGATGAAGTGGGAAGGCGAACAGCAAAGCAGCAATGTGGAAGACCGCCGCAGCGGTGGTGGCGGTGGCGGCGGCGGCTTCGGCCTGGGCGGTGGCAGCATCGGCCTGGGCGGCGTGGCCGTGGCCCTGGTGGCCGGCTGGATCTTCGGCATCAACCCGCTGACCATCCTGGGCCTGATGGAAGGCGGCGGCAGCGCGCCCAGCAGCCAGAGTGCGCCCGCGCATCCGCCGCCGGCCAACGACCGTGAAGCGGCCTTCGTGTCCACCGTGCTGGCCGACACCGAACAGGTGTGGCGTGCCCAGCTGCAGCGCGGCGGCGTGCAGTACCGCGACCCCAAGCTGGTGCTTTTCCGTGGCCGCATCGGCACCGCCTGCGGCACCGGCCAGTCGGCCATGGGGCCCTTCTACTGCCCGGGCGACCAGAAGATCTACATCGACCTCGGCTTTTTCGACACACTGCGCCAGCAGCTGGGCGCGCCGGGCGACTTTGCGCAGGCCTACGTCATCGCGCACGAGGTGGGCCACCATGTGCAGAACCAGCTCGGCATCACCGACAAGGTGGACGCGATGCGGGGCAAGGTGGGCGAGCGGCAGATGAACCAGCTGTCGGTGCGGGTGGAACTGCAGGCCGATTGCCTGGCCGGCGTCTGGGCGCACGATTCGCAGCAGGGCAAGGGCTGGCTGGAGCAGGGCGACCTGGAAGAGGCGATGAACGCCGCCTCGCGCATCGGCGACGACACGCTGCAGCGCCAGTCGCAGGGCACGGTGGTGCCCGAGACCTTCACCCACGGCACCAGCGCACAACGGGTGGCCTGGTTCAAGCGCGGCCAGGCCTCGGGCAACATGAACGACTGCAACACCTTCGACGCGCGCAACCTGTAAGCCCTGGTCAATCACGGAGGGCCCCCATGCGTCACCTGGTGCGTTCAGCCGCCCTGATCGAAGCCTGGTTCGACATGCTGCCGCCACAGCAGCAGCCGGCCGCGCGGGCCTTGCAGGCGGTGGTGCTGCGCACCGCGCCCTCGCTGGGGCAGGCGGTGAAATGGGGCAACCTGATCTTCACCGTGAACCACCTGCATGCGCTGGCCATCGCGCCCTACAAGGCGCACATCCACCTGCAGGTGTTCCGCGGCGCGGCGCTGCTGCCGCGTTTTCCGATGCTCGAAGGCACGGGCCGCGGCCTGCGCCACCTCAAATGGCGATACGGCCAGCCGCTGGATGAAGGGCTGGTGGCCGACCTTGTGCTGGCCACGCTGGCCGTGATGCAGCAGCCGCCGGGGCCGGACGACCCGGCGCCCTGATCGCGGCGCGGCGGGCGCCGCGCGTGCTCAGGCCTGCACCACGCCGGTGGAGGCGCCGCGGTCGGGCACGCCGCTGGCGCCGTACAGCGCACCGCCCTGGCCGGGCATCAAGGCATCGATGGCACGGTCAAGCGCAGCGGTGGCACGCGCCAGGCTTTCGCGCTGCGCCGCCACGCGGCCGCTGGCGGCCGCCAGACGCTGGCGCAGCGCCGGGGGCACGCCACCCTGCCGGGCGGCCTGCGCAAAGCGGTTGACCGCGGTGGCCAGCGAGCGGTGCAGCTCGGTGGCCTGCTTCTCGATGGCCGCGGCATTGCTGTCCTGCAGCGCCTGCCCCAGGCTGCTGAGGTGAAGCTCCACCGCGGCGAGCGCAACCTCCAGCTCCTGGCTCTTGGACGACGGGCCGGCGGTGGTGGAGGGGTTCAGCATGGCGGCAGAAGCTGCGGGGTTGATCAGTGGGAACCGCGGCTCAGCAGTTCCTGGGCGTTGGAAATCAGCTTGTCGGCGATCGCCTCGGCGTTCACCTGGTACTTGCCGTCGCGGATGGCGTTGGACACGCGCTCGACCTTGGCGGCGTCGAATTCGGCATTGCCGTCACCCAGCGACTTGGCGGTCGATGACAGCGTCACCTGCGCGCTGGCCTCGGGGGTGGCGGTCTTCTCCGGCTTGGCGGCGGGGGCGGCGGTCGGCGCATTGCGCTCGCCGGTCACCGGCGCCAGCGGCTTGTTGTCGATGGAACCGATCTTCATGGGGTGCTCCTGTCAGCGGGGAGAGGCCGCCTTTTCAACATGCTCGTTGTATCGGTGGCCGCTGACGGGACTTTAGGGCTTGCGAGCTCTAATTTGTGGATCACAGCGTGACCTCCACCTGCCGCTCGGCCACGGCCTGGCCGGTGAGCACCCGCCCGTTTTCGGTTCTGACACGCACGGCTTGACCCTCGATACCGGGGGTCATGGCCTGGCCTTCACCCACCACGCTGTAGCCCTGGCCCTGGGCCACGACCCTCACGGTCTCGCCGGCGGCAAACCACTGGCGGGCGCGCAGGTCGCGCTGGTGCAGCGCTTCGCCGGCGGCCAGCGGGCGTGCCAGCGTGCGGCCCAGCACCAGCGCGCTCTCGCGCACCGGCGGCGAGGGGTCGGCCGCGATGTCTGTTTCAGCCAGTTGCAAGTCGCCGGCTTCCAGCGTGGCGCCGGTGGGCAGCGCGCGGGTGGCCACCAGCGATGACGCGAACACCTGCACCGTGACGGGCAGGAACACGTTCCAGCGGGTGGGGCCCTGCAGGCAGCGCAGGCCGATGCGGGCCTTGCCCCACAGGCGCACGCCGGGCGGCAGGTAAGGCTCCACCTGCTGGCACGGCGCCAGCTTCAGGCGCGGGTCCAGCTCGCCCAGTTCGATGTCCACCCGCATGCCGGGCACCGCGGTGCGGGAGGCGGCTTGCGCCAGTTCACGCACCTGGCGGGCCAGCGCAGCGTCCACGCCGCGCGGCGGTGGCGGCTCGGCGCCCTGGGCCGACGCCACGGCGGCGGCCAGCAGCGGCGCCCAGGCCGCTGCACGGCATGCGCGGGCCAGGAAGGGCCGGCGGGGCGTGGCAGGGGCGGGGGTTTGCATGGCAGCCAATGTAGGGGCGGGCTGCCGGCCGCGGGGCCGTGAAGTGGCGGCGGAAGACCCCGCTATTCGCGCTGATGGTGCCTGCACCCGCTGTCGACAATGGGCCGCACCCGGTAGACCCGGCAGAGCCCACCCGAGGGACTTCGATGATCGAACGCCTCACCGACACGCTGAACTTCCAGACGCAGGCCTTGCAGCTGCGCTCGGAACGCCAGCAGATGATCGCCAGCAACATCGCCAACGCGGACACGCCGGGCTATGTGGCGCGCGACATGGATTTTTCGCAGGCGCT
>NZ_CAXFDV010000734.1:0-2451 GCF_964001545.1 uncultured Aquincola sp. | reverse complement strand
GCGTCAGCGTGTGCACGTAGCGCTCGACATAGGCCTTGTCTTCGAGCTTCAGGCGCATGCGTTCCACCGCCTGCGCCAGATCGCTGAACTCGGTGTTGCCCGACAGGCGCCCCATGCGCGGCAGCTCGGCACGCTCGCCCTGCGCCACGGCAAGGGCATAGCCCCGCAGCCGCGACAGTGAGCTCACGATCCACCAGGTGAACAGCAGGCCGATGGCCAGCGAAATGCCCAGCAACCCCCATGACCAGGTCAGGATGCGCTGGCGGCTGCGCTGGATGTAAGGCTCCAGCGTGGCGTTGGGCCGCGACACGGTGAGCACACCGATGATGCGGTCGCCATCGCGCACCGGCGCGGCCACGTGCATCACCGTGCTCTCGGGCTGCCCGGGGCTTTCGGCGCTGGAGCGGGCGCCGTACTGGCCACGCAAGGTCTTGTACACGTCGTTCCAGCGCGAATGGTCTTCGCCCACCGCCGCTTTGCGCGTGTCGAACACGACGATGCCGCGTGCATCGGTGATGCTGATGCGGGTGTGGATGCGGTTCTTGTGAAAGCCCCAGAGATCGGCGTCGGGCTGCAGGGTGGGCAGCGCGCGCATGGCCTGCGCAAAAGGCCCGTGGGCGATGGTGCCGGCCTTCAGGTCGGGCGCGGCCAGCTGGGCCAGGCTGTAGGCGGTGTCCACCAGGCTGTCTTCCATCGCCAGCCGGGTGCCGGGCTTGACCTCTTCCAGGAACACCCGCAGCACCACGAACAGCGCCAGGCCCAGCACCAGAAAAAAGCCCAGCAGCAGGCGTAGACCGATGCGCAACTCAGGCCCGCAGCGAGTAACCCATGTGGCGATGGGTCTGGATCAGCTCGGCACTGGCGCCGGCCTCGCGCAGCTTGGCACGCACCAGCCGGACATGGGCGTCCACCGTGCGGTCGGCGGTGTCGGGCGCGTCGTCCCACACCAGGCTCATCAGCTCGGCGCGCGAGAAGATGCGCTGCGGCCGCCGCAGCAGCGTGGCCAGCAACCGGAATTCGTAGCGCGTGAGGGCCAGCCACCGGCCGGCGCAGCGGATGCGCTGCGCGCCTTCGTCCAGCTGGAGCATCGGCGCGGCCTCAGCGTCCGCCACAGCCGGCGCGACACGCACGGCGCTGCGCCGCAGGATGGCCTTGACCCGCGCGCCCACCTCACGCGGCGAGAAGGGTTTGCTCACGTAATCGTCGGCGCCCAGCTCCAGGCCCAGGATGCGGTCGATCTCTTCGCTGCGCGCGGTCAGGAAGAGGATGGGCAGCTCGCTGGTCTTGCGGATGGCACGGCAGACGTCGAAGCCGTTGCCGTCGGGCAGGCCCACGTCCAGGATGGCCAGATCCGGTGCCTGGTGCGCAAAGGCCGCCAGCGCATCGCGCACCAGCGTCAGGTGCGCCACCTCGAAGCCTTCGCTGCGCAGGCTGTAGATCAGCGTATCGGCGATGGCTTGTTCGTCTTCCAGCAGCAGGATGCGTTGCGCCACGGATCAGGGAGCTCAGGGGGAATTGGCTGGCGATGATAGGCGGGCGATGCGGTCCACCCTCGTTGCTGCAGCGCCGCAAACTGTCGGCCGCGTCCTACAACGCCGGGCGCGGCGGCCCGACAGTCGGACCCCGGGCAGACCCTTAGGCTTGCGTGATCGCGCCGGCTGCGGCGGCGCAACAGACAGACAGGAGTACGCCCCATGAACTTCGAACCTGCCCATCTCCACCGCCATGCCGCCCGCGGCACCGCTGCCGCGCACCTGCCCGCGCCGCCGGCCTGGCGTGTGGCGATGCTGATCGACGATGGCGTGGATGCGCTGTGCGTGGCGCGCCTGATCGCCGAACTCAACCGCGCAGGCGCCCAGGTGAAGCTGGTGGCGCCGCAACTGTCCCCGGTCAGCAGCCAGCTCGGCGGCCTGCTGGCGCCCGATCACACGGTGTCGCAGGTGTCGGTCGAGGCCTTCGATGCGGTGTGCGTGCCCTCCGGCCTGTTCTGCGCTGAAACGCTGCAACTCAGCGATGACGCGCTGAAGTTCGTGCAGGATGCCTACAACGAGGGCAAGACGCTGGCAGCCACCGGCGAAGGTGTGCAGGTGCTGCGCGCGCTGGGCATGCCGGTGGACGGCGGTGATTCGATCGACGAGCCGGAGGCCGGCGTCATCGTCGGCCACGGGGAGCACTGCACGCTCTCCAACTTCGGCCGCCGGATCGCGAAGCGTCTGAGCCGGGAGCCGTACCGCACACACCGGTTGTCATAATTCACCTCAACCGGTGGGAACCGGGGCCGATATCCGTGGTGCCGATGGGGAAAACCCATTCATGGCAGCAAGATGTCGTCACCCGAGAGGCCCATGCGTACCAACCTACCGGTCACCCAGCGCGAATTCCAATTTCCCGCGGACGCCACCCTGATGTCCACCACGGACTGCAAGGGGCGCATCACCTACGCGAACGCCG
>NZ_CAXFDV010000733.1:0-10235 GCF_964001545.1 uncultured Aquincola sp. | reverse complement strand
GTGAAGCTGTACGTCAAGCGCGTCTTCATCATGGACGACGCCGAGGCGCTGATGCCGGTGTACCTGCGCTTCGTCAAGGGCGTGATCGACTCTGCCGACCTGCCGCTGAACGTCAGCCGTGAGCTGCTGCAGGAAAGCCGCGACGTCAAGGCTATCCGCGAGGGCAGTACCAAGCGCGTGCTGGGCATGCTGGAAGACGTGGCCGAGAACCAGAAGGACAAGTACGCGGCCTTCTGGAAGGAGTTCGGCGCGGTGCTGAAGGAAGGCGTGGGCGAGGACCATGCCAATCAGGAGCGCCTGGTCAAGCTGCTGCGCTTTGCCTCCACCCAGGCCGACGAAGGCGTTTCGTTCGCCGACTACATCGGCCGCATGAAGGAAGGCCAGGAGGCCATCTACTACATCACCGCCGACAGCCTGGCCGGCGCCAAGAGCAGCCCGCAGCTGGAGATCTTCCGCAAGAAGGGCATCGAGGTGCTGCTGCTGACCGACCGCGTGGACGAGTGGATGCTCTCGCACCTGTACGAGGTGGAAGGCAAGCCGCTGCAAAGCGTGGCCAAGGGCGCGGTGGACCTGGGCAAGCTGCAGGACGAAGAAGAGAAGAAGCAGGCCGAAGAGGCGGCCGAGGCCTTCAAGCCCGTGCTCGAGAAGCTCAAGACCGCGCTGACGGCGCGCGCCAAGGACGTGCGCGTGACCAGCCGGCTGGTGGATTCACCGGCCTGCATCGTGGTGGAAGAAGGCGACATGAGCGCCCACCTGGCCCGCATGCTCAAGCAGGCCGGCCAGCAGGCGCCCAAGACCCAGCCCATCCTGGAAGTGAACCCGTCGCATGCGCTGGTCAAGCGCCTGGAAACCGACGAGTCGCACTTCGATGACCTGGCCAACCTGCTGTTCGACCAGGCCTGGCTGGCCGAAGGCGGCCAGCTGGACAGCCCGGCCGAGCACGTGCAGCGCGTGACGCGGCTGCTGACGGCCTGATTGGAGGGGGGGGCGCGAGCGCAGCGAGCTTGGGGGCTGTCGTTCTCAGCCCTCTTGCATGGTTTCAATCTGCTCGCGCAGCTGCTGCGTCTGCTGCTGCCAGTAGGCGGCGGTGCCGAACCACGGAAACGCCGCCGGAAAGGCCGGGTCGCCCCAGCGCTCGGCGATCCAGGCGCTGTGGTGGATCATGCGCAGCGTGCGCAGCGGCTCGATCAGCGTCAGCTCTCGGCGGTCGAAGGGCATGAACTGCTCATAACCTTCCAGCAGCCACTCCAGCTGCATCGCCATCGTCGGCCGGTCGCCCGACAGCAGCATCCACAGGTCCTGCACCGCCGGGCCGTTGCAGGCGTCGTCCAGGTCCACCACGTGCGGGCCTTCGTCGCGCCACAGGATGTTGCCGGGGTGGCAGTCGCCATGCAGGCGCAGCTGCCGGGCCTGCGGCAGGGCATCGAAGGCGGCTTGCGCCAGGGCCAGCGCGCGGGCGCTGGCATCGGCCCACAACACATCCTGCGGCTCGGGCACGAAGCGGCCGTCCAGCAGCCGCTGGCGGGCGGCGGTGCCGAAGGTGGCCACGTCCAGCGTGCGCCGGTGCAAAAAGCGCGATCGCGCACCCACCGCATGCAGCCGGCCAAGGAAACGGCCCAGCCATTCCATCACCAGCGGGTCTTCCAGCTCGGGCGCGCGGCCGGTGCTGCGCGGGCTCACGCCGAAGCGGTGCGGCTGATCGCCGGCGCCCAGCGTGGCCAGCGTCGGCGGTTGGCCGGCCAGCTGCACCGCCTGCGGTGCATCGGCCGCCGCCTGCAGCACCCGCGGCGCGATCACCGGCACCTCGGCGTCGGCCAGTTCCAGCGCAAACGCGTGTTCTTCCAGGATCTGCGCGTCGCTCCAGCGGCCCGGGCGGTAGAACTTGGCCACCACCACGTCGCCGTCTTCCAGGAACACCTGGAACACCCGGTTCTCGTAGGAATTGAGCTGCAGCAGCCTGCCATCGCCGCGCAGGTTCACCGCGTCCAGTGCCTCCAGCACCAGACCGGGATCGAGTTCGGCGTAGCCCGTCATGCTCCGCGACCCGCGCCGCCGCGCGCAGCCGGGGTGGAGCGGCGCCAGCCCAGCAGGAACGAATCGATGAAGCCGCTGGACTCCGGCGTGCCGGCCGGCCGGTAGCTGGCCCAGACCGGCGCGGCGGCCGCGGGCTCGGCGTGCACGCTGTCGGCCACCATCAGCTGCAGCTCGGGGATGGTGGGCAGCGCATGGGCCTTGCAGCGCAGGTAGCGCACCTCGCAGGCGCCTAGCACCGATTCCTTGATGCGCTGGCCGCGGCGCGACAGGCGGCCGCCGGATTCGATGTCGATGGCCGCCAGCACCCGGCCGCTGCCGGTGCAGATGGCAAACGACACGTTCAGGCTGCCCAGCAGCTCATACCAATAGCGCAGGCTGGCGGGGTCGTTCGGGTGGCAAAAGCGCAGCAGCGGCAGCTTGCACAGCACCGCATGTGCAGGCAGGGCCTCGCGCAGCTGACGGTAGACGCTGCGCTCGTCGGCGCTGAACACCGGGCGCGCGGCCAGCGGCCACTCGTCGGGCAGCCCCGGCGGGCTGAGGGCGGCGCGGCGGCGGCGAAGGACCGCCACGAGGAACAGCAAGCTGCCCAGCGCGATGGCGGCCCAGGTGATCAACCAGGGCAACGACGGGTGCATCGGTGGAGGAGGAGAGGCAAGCGCCGCATGTTAATGCCCGCTCGCTTTCTCCCCGGTACTTACTCGCTGGCGCCGCGGCCGGCGGCCCCGAACAGCGAGCGCACCGTCGACAGCCCGTCGAGCAGCGAGCCCACTTGCCTCGCATGCAGTTTGAGCCGGTAGTCGATCTCGCCCACCTGCTCGCCCAGCAGCTGCTCCACGTTGGACAGCAGGTCTTCGGGCGGCAGCTTCAGCCGCGCTTCCGCCTCCGAGCCCATGCGCTCCACCACCGCGCCAGCCCGGCGCGCGATCTTGAGCATCGCGGTGTTTTCGCTGAGGGCGTGGATGACCAGCGTGGACACGCCGCGGTTGCGCGCATGCAGCACCGCATGTTCGAACAGCCGGGCGCCGAAGCCGCGGCCGCGCGCCTTGTCGACCACCGACACGCCGAACTCGGCCGCCCGCGGCTGCCCGGCCACGGGGCTGAGCACCGCCAGGTGCGACAGCGCCACCAGCTCGAGCCGGCGGTTGAAGATGCCGAACACCTCGTCGTGCACGAAGTCGATGCCGTCCACATAGCGGCCGATCTGGCTGTCGGAGGCGGCGTAGCCGAAGCGCAGGTAGCGGTCGCCATCCTTCAGCGCCAGCAGGTGCGCCAGGATGCGGGGGCGGTGGCGCTGCGCCAGCGAGCGCACCGGCAGCCAGCGGTACCGCGCCGCCGGGCCGGGATCGGCGGGGGAAGTGGCAGTGCGTGTGTTCATGCGGACTCCGGGGCGACAGCGGGGCGAATCAGTGTTTACCCTAGGAGTGTAGCGATGCAGCGGCCTTGGCGTGCGGCCGGCCTGTGTGCAACAGGCCCCGCGCTTGGGTGAATTCGTGTATGCTCGCGGGCTTGCCCTTTTTACGGACGGGGCAAGGGCGTGCACGCCGGTTTCCTTCACGGGGCGCCGGCAGCGACTGAGAGGCCACCTCGAGAGAATGGCACCGAAGAAGCCGATGCGCCGAACCAGTCCGTTTCCTTTGAAAGACCCCTCATGAAGACCTTCAGCGCCAAGCCGGCCGAAGTGAAGCACGAGTGGCTTGTGCTCGACGCCACCGACAAGGTGCTCGGACGTGTTGCCAGCGAAGTGGCACTCCGTTTGCGCGGCAAGCACAAGGCCATCTACACGCCTCACGTCGATACCGGCGATTTCATCATCGTCATCAATGCCGACAAGCTCCGCGTCACTGGCAACAAGGCCAATGACAAGGTGTACTACCGTCACTCGGGCTTCCCGGGCGGCATCTACGCGACCAAGTTCAAGGACATGCAGGCCAAGCACCCCGGCCGCGCCCTGGAAAAGGCCGTGAAGGGCATGCTCCCCAAGGGTCCGCTGGGCTATGCGATGGTCAAGAAGCTGAAGGTCTACGCCGGTGACACCCACCCGCACACCGCTCAGCAGCCCAAGACGCTGGAAATCTAAGGAGCTGAGATGATCGGCAATTGGAACTACGGAACGGGCCGTCGCAAGTCGTCTGTCGCACGTGTCTTCATCAAGAAGGGCACGGGCCAGATCACGGTGAACGGCAAGCCGGTCGAGCAGTACTTCGGCCGCCAGACCTCG
This sequence comes from uncultured Aquincola sp., assembly GCF_964001545.1. NCBI lineage: Bacteria > Pseudomonadati > Pseudomonadota > Betaproteobacteria > Burkholderiales > Sphaerotilaceae > Aquincola > uncultured Aquincola sp. The sequence continues at coordinate 5,983 of NZ_CAXFDV010000733.1, read as the reverse complement.
ATCATGATCGTCAAGCAGCCGCTGTTCCTGACGAACAACGTCGAAGCCTTCGACATCAAGGTCAACGTGCACGGCGGTGGCGAAAGCGGCCAGGCCGGTGCGGTGCGCCACGGCGTCACCCGCGCGCTGATCGACTACGACGCGGCGCTGAAGTCCGAGCTGAGCAATGCCGGGTTCGTGACCCGCGACGCTCGTGAAGTCGAGCGTAAGAAGGTCGGTCTGCACGGCGCTCGTCGCCGCAAGCAGTTCAGCAAGCGCTGATCGCGCCTGCCGACTTCAAGAAGCCGCCTTCGGGCGGCTTTTTTGTGCACGGCCTGTTCACTAGCCCGCCCTGCGCGTGGGGGCAGACCGCTGCCGCGATAATCCCGCTTGAACGCCAGCGGTTCGTCCGCATGTCCTCTTGGAAGGAGCTCCTCATGAACGCCGTAGCCGAACCGATCGCCACCCCCGTCGCCGATGAAATGCCGGCGCCCATCATCTTCACCGACAGCGCGGCCTCCAAGGTCAAGGAGCTGGTGGACGAAGAAGGCAACCCCGAACTGAAGCTGCGCGTGTTCGTGCAAGGCGGCGGCTGCTCGGGCTTCCAGTACGGCTTCACCTTCGACGAGATCGTGAACGAAGACGACACGCAGATGAGCAAGAACGGCGTGACGCTGCTGATCGACGCGATGAGCCTGCAGTACCTGGTGGGCGCCGAGATCGACTACAAGGACGACCTGCAAGGCGCCCAGTTCGTGATCAAGAACCCGAACGCCACCACCACCTGCGGTTGCGGCTCCAGCTTCTCGGCCTGACCTTGCCTGCCTAGGCTGGGTGCCAGGCACCCAGCACACGCGGCCCCAGCGCCCCGGTGACCTCTTGTCGGTTGCCGGGGCGTTGTTCCATGAAGGCCTGGGCCAGCCAGGCGAAGGCGGCCGCTTCCACCTGCATCACGTCGATGCCGGCTTCGCTGGTGGGCGCCACCCGCACGCCGGGCAGCAGCGCGACCAGGCGCTGCATCAGGTGCTGGTTGAAGGCGCCGCCGCCGCACACCCACAGCTGGCGCGCGGCCGGCGCATGGCGCTGCAGGTCGGCGACGATGGGCCGCAGCGTCAGCTCGGCCAGCGTGGCCTGCACGTCTTCGGGGCGCAGGCCGGCCGGCACTTCGCGGTCCAGCCAGCCGGGGTCGAACAGGTCGCGACCGGTGCTCTTGGGCGGCGCGCGGTGGAAAAAGGGCTCCTGCAGCCAGCGCGCCAGCAGTGCTTCGTCCACCCGGCCGGTGGCGGCCCAGCGGCCGCCGTCGTCATAGGCGCGGCCGGTATGCCGCTCGCACCAGCCGTCCAGCAGCGCATTGGCCGGTCCGCAGTCGAAGCCGGTGACGGCGCCGTCGGCGCCCAGCAGCGTGAGGTTGGCGATGCCACCCAGGTTGAGCACAGCCGCCGCTTCGCCCGGGCGGGCAAACAGCGCGGCATGAAAAGCCGGCACCAGCGGTGCGCCCTGGCCGCCGGCCGCCACGTCGCGGCTGCGGAAATCGCACACCACCGGAATGCCGCAGCGCTCGGCCAGCAGTGCGCCGTTCAGCAATTGAAGCGTGTAGCCGTGGCCGTCGAATTCACCCGGCCGGTGGCGCACGGTCTGGCCATGGGCGCCGATGGCGAGCACCTGAGCGCGCGGCAGGTCCGCCAGCAGCGCATCGACGCGCTCGGCGTAGGCCAGGGCCAGGCCGTTGGCGGCCAGCGCGGCGCGGTGCAGTTCGTTGTCGCCCGGCTGGTTCAGCGCCATCAATGCGGCGCGCAAGGCGGGGCTGAAGGGTGCATGCACATGGCGCAGTACCTGCACGCTGCCACCGCCGGCGCCGATGTCGGCCAGCACGGCGTCCACGCCGTCCATGGAGGTGCCCGACATCAGGCCGATGTACAGGCCCGGCGCCGGATGGCCGAGGTGCGCCATCCGTGCGTCTGTCGTCAGTCGCCGGCGCCGTGGGCGCCCGAGATCGTCTGCGCCAGGGCCAGTTGCGCCTTGTAGGTCAAGGCGCGGGCGGTGAAATCGGCGCGCTGGGCCGACGAGATGGTGACGGCCTCGGAGCTCTTGGCGATCTTCAGCGGGTCTTGCTGCTGGCCGTCGATCTTGAACTCAAAGTGCAGGTGCGGGCCGGTGGCCCAGCCGGTGGAGCCGACCGCGCCGATGGTTTCGCCCTGGCTCACGCGCTCACCCTTGCGCACGCCGATGCGCGACAGGTGCGCGTACAGCGTGCTGGGGTCGTTGGTGTGGCGCACTTCGATGACGTTGCCGTAGCCGTTCTGCACACCGGCGAAGGTGACGATGCCATCGGCCACGCTGCGCACCGCGGTGCCGGTGGGCGCGCCGTAGTCCACGCCGCGGTGGGCTCGCCAGGTCTGCATGATCGGGTGGAAGCGCATCGCAAAGCCGGAGGTGATGCGCGAGAACTCCATCGGGCTGGCCAGGAAGGTGCGGCGCTTGCTTTGGCCGTCGAAACCGAAATAGGCGCCGCGGCCTGCGGTGTCGCGGTACCAGACCGACTGGTAGGCCTTGCCGGCGTTCACGAACTCGGCGGCCAGCACCCGGCCGGTGCCCTGGTTCCAGGTGATGGGCTCGCCATCGGCCGTCAGCGCCTCGTAGACGATGCTGAAGGTGTCGCCCTTGCGCAACTCACGGTGGAAGTCGATGTCCGCCGCGAACATCTCGGCCATCTGGGCCGCGATGGCGTCAGGAATGCGGGCTTCGTCGCTGGCGGCGAAGAAGGAGCTTTGCACCGTGCCGCTGGCCAAGCGCACCTGCGACTGCAGCGGCGCCAGCGCGATGCGGCTGCGCCAGCCGCTGCCGTCGCGCTCCACCGTCAGGCGGGTGAACTGGCTGGCGGCGGGGTCGGACGATTCGGCGGCGTAGCGGGCCACCAGGCTCACCAGCCGGCCGTCGCCATCGGCCACCGCCTGCACCATCTTGCCCGAGCGGCCTTCCAGCAACCGGCGTGCGATCGGGTCGCGGCGCAGGAAGTTGGCAGCCGCCACGTCGGCCACGCCCATGCGTTTGAGCAGGGTGTCCGCGGTGTCGCTGGGGCGGGTGAGGTCGTTGCGGCTGAGGGTCAGCTCATGGGCGGCCAGCGCTTCGAGCTGGCTGCCGACGGCTTCATGCTCCACCGATTCGCTGATGACGCGCTGCGGCAGGTCGGCCGCATCCGGCGCCATGGGCGCGATGCCGAAGGCCGTGGCCGACACACCGGCCAGGAAGGTGACGACTGCGACGGTGATCCCGCGGGGATGACGTCTACGGAAATTTTCAACGGCGGTGCCAACACGCGCCAGCGTTCCCAAAGAATCCAATTTGAGTCGGCGGGACGATGGGCCCCGAAGGTCGTGCAGCGCAGCGCGTACTGCTGGGCCACGGTGTCGAAAAAAAGGCGTCCGAGGGGTGATCGCTAGAATCGAGATCAGGCGTCGGACGCCGTCGATAGGGACGTGTTCTCGTTGTCCTACGAGTATATCGACCGACCCCCTCGTTCGAGTAGGTTGGTCTTCTGGATTTACAAGCCCTCCATGTCAACAAATGTGAATGACGCCGTGCCGTCCGACCGCGTGCTGGAAGCCCTGGCGATCAGCCGCCGCGGCTGCGACGAGCTGCTGCCCGAAGCCGATTGGTTGAAAAAACTTCAACGCTCAGAGGCCACCGGCACGCCGCTGCGCATCAAGCTGGGGCTGGACCCGACCGCGCCGGACATCCACATCGGCCACACCGTGGTGCTCAACAAGATGCGCCAGCTGCAGGATCTGGGCCACCAGGTGATCTTCCTGATCGGCGACTTCACCTCGATGATCGGCGACCCCTCGGGCCGCAACGCCACCCGGCCGCCGCTCACCAAGGAGCAGATCGAGCACAACGCGCAGACCTACTACAAGCAGGCCAGCCTGGTGCTGGACCCGGCGCGCACCGAGATCCGCTACAACTCGGAGTGGAGCGACGCGCTGGGCGCGCGCGGCATGATCCAGCTGGCCGCCCGCTACACCGTGGCGCGCATGATGGAGCGCGACGACTTCCAGAAGCGCTACAGCGCCAACACGCCGATCAGCGTGCATGAGTTCCTGTACCCGCTGATGCAGGGCTACGACTCGGTCGCGCTCAAGAGCGACCTGGAACTGGGCGGCACCGACCAGAAGTTCAACCTGCTGGTGGGCCGCCACCTGCAGCAGGAATACGGGCAGGAGCCGCAGTGCATCCTGACCATGCCCTTGCTCGAAGGCCTGGACGGCGTCGAGAAGATGAGCAAGAGCAAGAACAACTACATCGGCATCACCGAGCCGGCCAACAGCATGTTCGCCAAGCTGCTGTCGATCAGCGACGTGCTGATGTGGAAGTACTTCACCCTGCTGAGCTTCCGCTCCGAGGCCGAGATCGCGGCGCTCAAGGCCGAGGTGGCCGCCGGCCGCAACCCGAAGGACGCCAAGGTGATGCTGGCCAAGGAGATCACCGCGCGCTTTCACAGCGCGGCGGCGGCCGAGGCGGCGGAGCAGGACTTCCAGAACCGCGCCCGCGGGGGCGTGCCCGACGAGGTGCCCGAGGTGGCGCTGGCGGGCGGGCCGCTGGCCATCGGCGCCTTGCTCAAGCAGGCCGGCCTGGTGGCTTCCACCAGCGAAGGCCTGCGCATGGTGGAGCAGGGCGGCGTGCGCATCGACGGCACGGCCATCGCCGACAAGGCGCTGAAGGTGGAACCCGGCACGTTCGTGGTGCAGGTGGGCAAGCGCAAGTTCGCCCGCGTGACGCTGGGCTGAGCCCGCCGTGCTGAGCGTGGTGCAGCGGGTGGCCGAGGCCTCGGTCACGGTCGAGGGGCGTGTGGTCGGCCAGATCGGCCGCGGCCTGCTGGTGCTGGTGTGCGCCGAACCCACCGACACGCCCGCCGTGGCCGACAAGCTGGTGGCCAAGCTGCTGAAGCTGCGCATCTTCAGCGACGAGGCGGGCAAGATGAACCGCAGCGTGCAGGACGTGGGCGGCGGGCTGCTGATCGTCTCGCAGTTCACGCTGGCGGCCGACACCCGCAGCGGCAACCGGCCCAGCTTCACTGGGGCGGCGCCGCCGGCGCTGGGGCGTGAGCTGTATGAAGCGGTGCTGGCCAGCGCCCGCGCCCAGCACCCGCTGGTGCAGGCCGGCGAGTTCGGCGCCGACATGCAGGTGCGGTTGCTCAACGACGGGCCGGTGACGATTCCGCTGAACGTCGGCGCCTGAGGGCGCCCGGGCGTTGCCGTCAGGGCAGGCGCACCTGCCCAGCGTCGGCCACCAGCGTGCCGTCGTGCAGCAACCGATCGAGGTTGTCGGCCGCGAAGTCGGCCAGCGCCAGGCCCGCCGGCAACTGCCGGGCGATGCCGGCCAGCAGAGGCGTGGTGGTCATCCAGTGCAGCAACATGTCCCGCGGCCGGCTGCGCCACTCCAGCAGGTGGAACATCACCAGCGCCCGTAGCGCGTAGCGCAGATGCGCCAGCGGTTGCTGCGCAAACAGCGCCAGGCGCTGCCGGCTGGCCGCGATCGCCTCCGCCACCGCGCTGAAAGGCGCGCCGTGGCCCGGAATCACCCAGCGCGGCGCCAGTGCCTCGATGCGCTGCAGCGCCGCCAGCGCCGGGCCGATGCCGTCTTCGCCCACCAGTTCGGGGAACACGATGGCCACGCGCTGCTGCCACAGCGCATCGCCCGAGATCAGCACCCGCTGCGTGGGCTCGAACAGCATCACCGCATCGGGGTCGTGCCCGGGCGCGGCATGCACCTGCCAGTCGTGGCCGCCCAGGCGCAGGTGCTGGCCGTCGGCCAGGCCGTGGTGGGCGGCAAAGCGGTCGCAGCGCTGGTCGATGGCGTCGAAGCTCAGCGCACCGGCGCTGTCCCATTGGTTGACGGCATCCACCAAAGGCGCGGGCACCCAGCACTCGGCGCCGCTGGCGGCCTGCAGCGCGGCATTGCCGCCGCAGTGGTCGGCATGCAGGTGGGTGTTGATCACCCGCGCCGG
>NZ_CAXFDV010000732.1:0-6955 GCF_964001545.1 uncultured Aquincola sp. | reverse complement strand
CCGATCAGGCAGTCGAAGCGGTGTTCTTCGATGGCTTCGAGCAGCGTCACCGTCTGGTGGCCGTTGCGCGACTCCAGCGGATGCGCCAGGCGGATGGTGCCGCGCTTGATGCTGTCTTCCAGGTGGCCCACCACCAGGCGCTCGCCCATCTCGGCCACGCGGCGGTCTCGGAACTCGATCACTTCAGGGAAGTTGTGGCCGGTGTCCACGTGCAGCAGCGGAAACGGCAGCTTGCCCTTGAACTCGTTGGGCTGGCTGCGGTCGGGGCGCAGCTTGAAGGCCTTTTCGGCCAGGCGCAGCACCACGCAGGAGTCTTTGCCGCCCGAGAACAGCAGGGCGGGGCGCTCGAAGCTGGCCGCCACCTCGCGCAGGATGAAGATGGCCTCTTCCTCGAGGTGGTCGAGGTGGGCATGGTCGAGCTGCGGCAGCAGCTGTTCGACGGAAAGCGGAGCGTTCATCGTGGGGCTCATCGGTTCAACAGGGTCGACACCTCGGCGGGGGCGTCATGGACATGCAGGCCGCATTCCTTGGCGCCTTCCTGCTCCCACCACCAGCGGCCGGCGCGGAAGTCTTCGCCCAGGGCCACGGCGCGGGTGCAGGGCGCGCAGCCGATGCTGGGGTAGAACTGGTCGTGCAGCGGGTTGTAGGGCACCTGGTGCTGGCCGATGTAGTGCCACACGTCGCCCCAGGCCCATTCGGCCAGCGGGCTGTACTTGGTGCGGCCGTTGGGCTCATGCTCCACGAACTCCACCGCCGCGCGGTCGTTCGACTGCTCGCGCCGCAGGCCGGTGATCCAGGCGTCGCGGCCGGCCATCATGCGGCCCAGCGGTTCGAGCTTGCGCACGCCGCAGCAGGCCTTGCGCAGTTCCACGCTCTGGTACATGGCCTTGGGGCCATGCTGGTTCACGAAGTGGATCACCGCTTCGGCCGGCGGGCTGAACACCTCCACCGGCAGGCCGTAGTGCTGCTCGATGCGGCCGATCAGGGCCACCGTCTCGTCGTGCAGCGCCTGGGTGTTGAGCGTGGCCAGCGCAACGGGCAGCCGGTGGCGGGCGATCAGGTCGGTGATCACCATGTCCTCGGCGCCCAGGCTGGTGCCCTGCACCACGCTGCCGGGGTGCTCGGCGGCGGCTTGCTGCAGCACGGCCAGCGTGCGGGCCAGCTTGGCCTCGAAGTCGGCGCTGGGCCGGGCGTTGAGGGTGATCGCGTTCATCTCAGGCCTGCTCCGCGCCGCTGCGGGCGAACAGCGGCTGGTGCTGCAGCACGTCGCCCTGGTAGTGGGCCGGGAAGGGCGCCGGAAAGCTGGCCAGCAGCCGCTGGGCGATGTCCAGCTTCTGGTCGCCGCGCAGCACCACGGCGTCGAAGCCGGTGCGCTGCAGCAGCGGCAGCATGTCCACCACCACATCGCCGGTGGCGCGCACTTCGCCGGCAAAGCGGTAGCGGCGGCGCAGGATGCGCGCCTGGCTGTAGGCGCGGCCGTCCACCCACTTGGGGAACTGCAGCACCACCAGGCCCAGGCGCGGCAGGCAGGCTTCCAGGGTTTCGATGTCGGCGTCGTTGGGCACGATGACGCCGGCCTTCACTTCGGCTGGCCAGTGCTCGCGCACGGCATGCCATTGCTCCAGCGTCAGCAGGCGGTTGGGGCCCGGGTTGGGGTGCGGCATCGGGCCGTCTTCGCCCACCACGGTGTGCCAGGCGTCGCGATGGGAGTCGATGAATTTCATGGTCGGTCTCGTCCGGGTTCAGGCGGCGCGGGCGGTGCTGCGGCGCACGGCGTCGGCGGCGGCGCGGAAGGGCGGCACGCCCAGGCGGCGGGCGGTGTCGATGAAGCGCTCGCCGGGGGCGCGCTCACGCTTGTAGGTGGTGATCACGGCTTCCACCGCGTCGGCGATCTCGTCGGCCGCGAACGAGGGGCCGATGACCTTGCCCGGCGTGGCACCGCCGCTCAGCGTGGAGCCGTCGGAGCCGGCCACCGTGAGCTGGTACCACTCGGCACCGTCCTTGTCGACGCCCAGCACGCCGATGTGGCCGCTGTGGTGGTGGCCGCAGCTGTTGATGCAGCCGCTGATGTGCAGGTCGATGTCGCCGATGTCGTGCAGCTCGTCCAGGTCCTGGTAGCGCTCGGTCAGCTCGGTGGCCAGCGGGATGGAGCGGGCATTGGCCAGCGCGCAGAAGTCGCCGCCGGGGCAGGCGATCATGTCGGTCAGGTAGCCGATGTTGGGCGAGGCGAAGCCGGCCGCCTTGGCCGCTTCCCACAGTGCGAACAGCTCGCTCTGGCGCACCCAGGGCAGCAGCAGGTTCTGGTCGTGCGTCACGCGCAGCTCACCATGGCTGAAGCGGTCGGCCAGGTCGGCCGCCAGGTCCATCTGGCTGCCGGTGGCATCGCCAGGCGCCTGGCCGGGCCGCTTGAGCGACAGCTGCACCGCGCGGTAGCCGGCCACCCGGTGGCCCACCACGTTGCGCTGCAGCCAGCGGTCGAAGCCGGCCGGCGCATCGGCCGGCAGCGCCACTTCATCGGCCGGGGCCACGCCGGCCGGCACCACGAAGTTGGCGGCCACGCGGTCGAACTCAGCCTGCGGAATGATCTGGGCGTCGCCGTCGGTGTCGCGCGCCAGGATGGCCTGGAACTCGGCGTTCACCGCGTCGAAGAACTTCTGGCCCTCGGCCTTCACCAGGATTTTGATGCGGGCCTTGTACATGTTGTCGCGGCGGCCGTAGCGGTTGTACACGCGCACCACCGCTTCCAGGTACACCAGGATCTGCTGCCAGGGCACGAAGGCGTTGATCAGGCTGCCGATGATGGGCGTGCGGCCCATGCCGCCGCCGACGAACACCTTGAAGCCCACCTCGCCGGCCTCGTTCTTGACCAGGTGCAGGCCCACGTCGTGCCACAGCGTGGCGGCGCGGTCTTCCACGGCGCCGGTGACGGCGATCTTGAACTTGCGCGGCAGGAAGGCGAACTCGGGGTGCAGCGTGCTCCACTGGCGCAGCAGCTCGCAGTAGGGGCGCGGGTCGACGATCTCGTCCTGCGCGATGCCGGCCAGCGCGTCGCTGGTGATGTTGCGGATGCAGTTGCCGCTGGTCTGGATGCCGTGCATGTCCACCTCGGCCAGCAGGTCCATCACGTCGGCACCCTTGTCCAGCGGAATCCAGTTGTATTGCAGGTTCTGCCGGGTGGTGAAGTGGCCGTAGTCGCGGTCGTACTCGCGTGCGATGCGGGCCAGCTGGCGCAGCTGGCGGCTGGCCAGCTCACCGTAGGGCACGGCCACCCGCAGCATGGGCGCGTGGCGCTGGATGTACCAGCCGTTTTGCAGCCGCAGCGGGCGGAATTCGTCGTCGCCCAGTTCGCCGCGCAGGTTGCGCTCGAGCTGGTCGCGGAACTGCGCCGCACGGGCGCGGACGAACTGGCGGTCGAAGTCGGTGTACTGGTACATGCTGGGTTCAGTGAATCACTTTGAGGCCCGCGGTGACGAGCGCTGCAGCCAGCAGCGCGCGCACCAGGCGTTCGGGCATGGATTTGGTGAGCCTGGCGCCGAGCCAGATGCCCGGCAGGGAACCGACCAGCAGCGCTGCCAGCAGGCTCCAGTCGACGTTGCCGAGCGTGGCGTGGCCGATGCCCGCGACGAGCGTGAGCGGCACCGCATGGGCAATGTCGGTGCCCACCAGCCGGTGGGCAGGCAGGCGAGGATATAGCAGCAGGATCAGCGTGGCGCCGATGGCCCCCGCGCCGATGGAGCTGAGCGACACCAGCACGCCCAGCAACAGGCCGCACAGCAGCGTGAGCAGCGGCTTGCGCGATTCAGGAATCCAGCGCTCCAGCCGCAGGCCGATGGCCAGCCAGGCTTGGCGGTAGGCCACCGTCACCGCGGTGAGCAGCAGCGCGATGCCCAGCGCGAAGGTGAGGGTGCCGGCCCACTGCTTGGTGATGCCGGTGGCATGCATCAGCCCGATGGTGGCCAGCGCCGCCGGGATGCTGCCGGCCAGCAGCAGGCCGGTGATGCGGTAATCCACATGGCCGTGGCGGTGGTGGGCCACAGCGCCGCCGGTCTTGGTGACGGCGGCAAACCACAGGTCGGTGCCGATGGCCACTGCCGGGTGCAGCTTGAACACGCCCATCAGCAGCGGCGTCATCAGCGAGCCGCCGCCGACGCCCGTCATGCCGACGATGGCACCGACGCCGAAGCCGCTGAGCACTGCCATCCAGTCCATGTGTGTTCCGCAAGTCCAATAGCATGCACGGGCCCTTCCCGTGCGCAGACCGGCACTGTAGGGACCGCATATATATTTGAGAAGAACGAATAAGTTGCTTGCTAATGCCTCTGAAGAATTAAGCGGCCGCCGCCGTGTGCTCGCGCTGCTGGGCGCGCTGGCACTGGCCGGTTGTGCCACCGCCCCGCCGCCGGCCGCCCCGGTGCCGCCACCGCCCCCGGCGGCGCCACCCCCGCCACCCCGCCCGCCGCGCATCGGCCTGGCACTGGGCGGCGGTGCCACCCGCGGCTTTGCGCACATCGGCGTCATCCAGGTGCTGGAAGAAGCCGGCATCAAGCCCGACCTGGTGGCCGGCACCTCGGCGGGCAGCCTGGTGGCCACGATGTACGCCGCCGGCCGCAGCGGCGCCGAGTTGGCCAAGGTGGCGCTGGCGATGGACGAATCGGCCATCACCGACTGGGCGTTTCCGGGCCGCGGCCTGATCCGCGGCGAAGCGCTGGCGCGCTATGTGCGCGAGCAGACCGGCCAGCGCACCATCGAGCAGCTGCCGATGCCGCTGGGCATCGTGGCCACCGACCTGGACAACGGCGAGCCGGTGCTGTTCCGCCGCGGCGACGCGGGCACCGCGGTACGCGCCTCCAGCGCGGTGCCGGCGGTGTTCCAGCCGGTCAGCATCAACGGCCGCGAGTATGTGGACGGCGGCCTGGCCTCACCGGTGCCGGTGCGCTTTGCCCGGCAGATGGGCGCCGAATTCGTGATCGCGGTGGACATCTCCAGCCCGCCCGACGGCAATGCCACCGGCGATGCGATGCGCATGCTGCTGCAGACCTTTGCCATCATGAGCCGCAGCATCAACACCTTCGAGCTGCGCGACGCCGACGTGGTGGTGCGCCCGAAGCTGGTGGGCGTCTCGAGCGCCGACTTCACCGTGCGCCGCAAGGCCATCGCCGCCGGCCGCGAGGCGGCGCTGGCGGTGCTGCCGGCCATCAAGCAGAAGATGGCGCTGGCGAGCCGGTAGGGCGCGCTTCGGGCGTGGGGGCTCCATGAAAGAAAAAGGCCCGGTGCGAACCGGGCCTTGAAACGGTACGCCGGCCTGCGCCGGAAGGTACCGAGGAGACAACCAGAAGATCAGGCGGCCGTGGCGCGCTTGGCCTTGGTGGCGGTGGTCGAAGCGGCCTTGACAGCGGTGTTGGTCAGCGCGGTCAGGTTGGCTTCGGCCACGTCGGCGGCTTGCTTGGCGGCCTTGTGCACGCTTTCGAACGCGTTGTTGGCGGCGGCGACAGCCGACTTCACCAGGGCGACGGCGTTTTCGCTGCCGGCCGGGGCGTTCTTGGCGGCGCTGTCGACCACGCTCATGAACTTGCGCTGGGCGTCGGCCATCTGGGCTTCAGCGACCTTGGTCACTTCGGCGCTGGTGGCGGCGGCGATGTCGTACACGTGGCGGCTGTAGGCAGCGGCCTTCTCGGCCACGGGCTGCAGCATCGAGGTTTGCAGCGCGATCAGCTCTTGCGCGTCCTTCACCGACAGGGCGGCGGTGGTGGTTTCAGCGGCTTCGCCCATGGCGGTCTTGGCCACTTGCATGTTCAGTTCGACCAGCTTCTCGACGCCTTCGAACGCCTTGTTGGTCAGGCCGAACAGGGTTTCCAGGTTGGCCTTGTGGGCGGCGAGCATTTGTTCAGGGGTCAGCATGAAATTCTCCATTTGAAACAGGGACTTGCTGGTGCCTGAACAGCGTTTGCTGCACTGCACCATGACCTGAAGTATAGGGACCGTTGGCCCCATTGCAAGCTGTTTTGTTGCGGCGCAGCAAAGTCTAGGGTCCGGGGCCTAAAACACCCCCGGCCGGGCCCGGCGGCCACCGACCGCCACAATCGACCCACGATGCAGGCGTACTACTCCGACCACTTCGTGCTGCCGCTGCCGCCGAACCACCGGTTCCCGATGTCCAAGTACCGGCGCCTGCGCGACCGGGTGCAGGCCGAGGTGCCCGGCCTGGTGCTCACCGAGGCGGTGGCCGCCACCGACGACGAGCTGCTGCTGGCCCACACGCCGCACTACGTGCAGTCGGTGGTCGATGGCCTGCTGTCTGCGGCCGAGCAGCGCGAGATCGGCTTTCCCTGGTCGCCGGCGATGGTGGAGCGCTCGCGCCGCTCGGTCGGCGCCACCGTCTGCGCCGCCCGTACTGCGCTGGCCGAAGGCGTGTCGGCCCAGCTGGCCGGCGGCACCCACCATGCATATGCGCACAAGGGCAGCGGCTTTTGCGTGTTCAACGACGTGGCGGTGGCCGCCCGACTGATGCAGGCCGAAGCCCACCGCCAGCGCCGGCCCTTGCTGCGGGTGGCGGTGATCGACCTCGACGTGCACCAGGGCAACGGCACCGCGTCCATCTTTGCCGACGACGACAGCGTATTCACGCTGTCGCTGCACGGGGCGCGCAACTTTCCGTTCCGCAAGGAGGCCAGCGACCTCGACCTGGAGCTGCCCGACGGCTGCACCGACGCGCTGTACCTCGACACGCTGGACCAGGCCCTGCACATGCTGTGGCTGAGCCACGCGCAGGCGCTGCCCGGGCTGGTGTTCTACCTGGCCGGCGCCGATCCGCACGAGGGCGACCGGCTGGGCCGCCTCAAGCTCACGGATGCCGGCCTGGCCGAGCGCGACCGCCGCGTGCTGGCCGCCTGCCGCGAGCGCGGCGTGCCGGTGGCCATCAGCATGGCGGGCGGCTACGGGCATGTGATCGACGACT
>NZ_CAXFDV010000731.1:0-5938 GCF_964001545.1 uncultured Aquincola sp. | reverse complement strand
TGGAAGAAGGTGATCGAGACCGGAAAAATCACCGCTGATTAAGACCTGGACCTTGCCATGAGCCTCTCTTCAACACCCTTGATCACCGCGCTGCAGGTGATCCCCGTCGCCGGCCGCGACAGCATGCTGCTGAACCTCAGCGGCGCGCACGGGCCGTTCTTCACCCGCAACCTGCTCATCCTGACCGACAGCGCCGGCCGCACCGGCGTGGGCGAGGTGCCGGGCGGCGAGAAGATCCGCCAGACGCTGGAAGACGCCCGCCCGCTGGTGGTGGGCCAGCCGGTGGGCAGCCATGCCGGCCTGCTGCGCACGCTGCAGCAGGCCTTCGCCGACCGCGACGCCGGCGGCCGCGGCCTGCAGACCTTCGACCTGCGCACCACCATCCACGCGGTCACCGCGGTGGAATCGGCAATGCTCGACCTGCTGGGCCAGCACCTGAACCTGCCGGTGGCGGCCCTGCTGGGTGAAGGCCAGCAACGCGATGCGGTGGAGATGCTGGGCTACCTGTTCTTCATCGGCGACCGCACCAAGACCGACCTGGCCTACGACAGCCAGCCGGATGAAGCCGACGACTGGCTGCGCCTGCGCCATGAGCAGGCGATGACGCCCGATGCCGTGGTCAGGCTGGCCGAGGCGGCTTACCAGCGCTATGGCTTCAACGACTTCAAGCTCAAGGGCGGCGCGCTGCGGGCGGAAGAAGAGATCGAAGCCATCCGCGCGCTGCACGAGCGCTTTCCGAAGGCCCGCGTCACGCTGGACCCCAACGGCGGCTGGCTGCTGAAAGATGCGGTGCGCCTGATGCGCGACATGCGCGGCGTGGTGGCTTATGCCGAAGACCCCTGCGGCGCCGAAGAAAGCTTCTCGGGCCGCGAAGTGATGGCCGAATTCCGCCGTGCCACCGGCCTGCCCACGGCCACCAACATGATCGCCACCGACTGGCGGCAGCTGACGCATGCGCTGTCGCTGCAGTCGGTCGACATTCCGCTGGCCGACCCGCACTTCTGGACCATGGCCGGCAGCGTGCGCGTGGCCCAGACCTGCCGCGACTGGGGCCTGACCTGGGGCTCGCATTCCAACAACCACTTCGACGTGTCGCTGGCGATGTTCACCCATGTGGCCGCTGCCGCCCCAGGCAACGTGACCGCCATCGACACCCACTGGATCTGGCAGGACGGCCAGCGCCTGACCACCGACCCGCTGCAGATCCGCGGCGGCCTGGTGCAGGTGCCCAAGGCGCCGGGTCTGGGCATGCAGCTGGACATGGCCGAGGTGGAGAAGGCCCACCAGCTGTACCGCCAGCACGGCCTGGGCTCGCGCGACGATGCGGTGGCGATGCAGTACCTGATCCCCGGTTGGACCTTCAACCCCAAGCGCCCGGCGCTGGACCGCTGAACAACGCCGTCAACCACAACAACGAGGAGACCCACGATGAAGCCGATCAACACGCAGCGCCGCCGCCTGATGCAAGCCGCGGCCGCCACCGGCCTGGCCGCCACCGGCGGCAGCGCGCTGGCGCAGGTGTTCGAGTTCAAGCCCCACCAGCGCTACCCCGACCCGGCGGTGCAGATCCTGGACCCGTCGTTCGCCAAGTACCGCATCTACAGCAGCACGGTGGAGCAGGTGGCCAGCGGCATGCGCTGGGCCGAAGGGCCGGTGTACTTTCCCGAAGGCGGCTACCTGTTGTGGAGCGACATCCCCAACAACCGCATCATGAAGTACAGCGAGCGCGATGGCAGCGTGAGCGTGTTCCGTGCCAATGCCAATTACGCCAACGGCAACGCCCGCGACCGCCAGGGCCGGCTGGTGACCTGCGAGCATTCGGTGACCCGCCGCGTCACCCGCACCGAGCGCGACGGCAGCATCACCGTGCTGGCCGACAGCTTCGAGGGCAAGCGCCTGAATGCGCCGAACGACATCGTGGTCAAGTCCGACGACAGCGTGTGGTTCACCGACCCGCTGTTCGGCATCAACGGCGAATGGGAAGGCTCGCGCGCCAAGCCGGAACAGGCCGGCACGAACGTCTACCGCATCGCCGCCGATGGCCGCATCAGCGCGGTGATCACCGACCTGGTCAACCCCAACGGCCTGGCCTTTTCACCCGACGAGAAGCACCTGTACGTGGTCGAGTGGAAGCCCACGCCCAACCGCAGCATCTGGCGTTACGACGTGGGCGCCGACGGCGTGAGCCTGAGCAACAAGACCAAGCTGATCGACGCCACCGACCAGGGCGCGCTCGATGGCTTCCGCGTCGACCGCGACGGCAATCTGTGGTGCGGTTGGGGCAGCAACGGCGCCTTGGCCGCCGAGCCGGTGCAGATGAACGGCCGCGCGGTCTACCCGCTCAAGGGCCAGCCCGAAGACCTGGACGGCGTGCGTGTGTTCAGCCCGCAGGGCAAGCCGCTGGCGCACATCCGCCTGCCCGAGCGCTGCGCCAACCTGTGTTTCGGCGGGCCGAAGAACAACCGGCTGTACATGGCCAGCAGCCACTCCATCTACGCGCTGTACGTCGAAGCGCATGGGGCTACATAGAGCCCCCAAGCTCGCTACGCTCGCGCCCCCCCGTGGGGGAGCATTCAGCCTTGGGGCGGCCCGGCGGCTGAATGATCACATCGGCTCGCTGCGCTCGCGCCCCGGGCTTCACGCGCTCACCGCCACGATCACGCTGCCCGCCTTGAAGAAGGCGGTGGCGCGTCCGCCGGCGGTCAGGCCCATGGCCTGCACGCTGGACTGGGTGACGATGGCGGTGACGCTGCCGCCGACGTCCAGGTCCAGCGTCACTTCGCTGTTCACCGCGCCGGGCTGCACCTGGCGCACCACGCCCGCGAACTGGTTGCGGGCCGACAGGCGCATGCCGTCCACGTCGGTGGCCAGCATCACCGACGAGGCCTTGACCAGTGCCACCGCCGGCATGTTCAGCCGCAGGCCCAGCGCGTCGGTGCTGTCGCGGGTCACCGTGGCCACCACCCGCGGGCCGTGGTCCACGCTGATCTCCACTTCGTCGTTCACCGCGCCGGCGCGGATGGCGGTGACGCGGCCGTTGAACTGGTTGCGGGCACTGGTCTTCAAGATCATCCACCTCGTTGGCGACACCTCGGCCTGCAGGTCGAAGGCTTCTTCGTCCAGCAGCTGCAGCAGCCGCTGGTGCACCGCGGCCACCTGCTCATAACGTTCCACCAGCTGCCGGCCGTGGTCGGTGAGGCGGGTCGATCCGCCGCCACGGCCGCCCGCGCTGCGTTCGACCAGCGGCTGGCCGGCCGCGCGGTTCATCGCCTCGATGGCGTCCCATGCGCCCTTGTAGCTCAGGCCCACGGCCTGCGCGGCGCGGGTGAGCGAGCCGCCATCGGCCACCGCACGCAGCAAGGCCATGCGGGCCGCGCCAGCCACCCGCTCGGTGCCGCAATCGACCCACAGCTCGCCGCCCAGGCGCGGGCGTTCGGGGCGCTTGGCGTGGCGGGCCATCAGCGCACGACCTCCGGCTCGGTCGCCACCACCCGCCCGGCCTGCAGCGGCACCACCGCATCGGCCAGCAGCTCGGCGTCTTCGTCGTCGTGGGTGATCAGCAGCGTGGGCACGGCCACATCGGCGCGCAGGTCCAGCAGCTCGCGGCGCAGGGCCTGGCGCAGCGGCCGGTCGAGTGCGGCGAAGGGCTCGTCCAGCAGCAGCGCATCGGGCTCCGTCACCAGCGCGCGGGCCAGCGCGGTGCGCTGGCGCTGGCCGCCCGAGATCTGGTGCGGGTAATGGTCAACGATGGCCTGCAGGTGGAAGGCGCGCACCCAGCGGTCCACCTGCGGCGCATCGGCCCCGCGCGCCGGGTTGAACCAGCCGCGCCGCAGCGCAAAGCCGATGTTCTGCCGCACCGTGAGGTGCGGAAACAGCGCGTAGTCCTGGAACACATAGCCCAGCCGCCGTTCGCGCGCCGGCAGGTTGATGCCGGCCGCGCTGTCGTGCAGCACCCGGGCGCCGATGGCCACGCGGCCGGCATCGGGACGGGCCATGCCGGCGATGAGCTTGAGTGTCTGCGTCTTGCCGGCGCCGGAAGGGCCGACCAGGGCCACATGTGGCTGTGCCAGCGCGAAGGCGACGTCGAGCTGGAAGGTCTGCGCACCGTGGCGCAGGCGGCGCTGCAACTGCACGTTCCACCGCAGCGGCGCGGCGGTGGGGGCGGTGGGTGGGGGCAGGGGCGCTGGGCGGTCCAGGCCGGCGGTGTGCATCACGGTCTCAGGCATGCCGCATCACCCGCGCGCCAGCACACGCCCGGGCGCGAGCCGGCCGGCAGCCAGCAGCACCGCGATGCAGGTGAGCGAGGTCACGCCCACCAGGAAGTTGGCCACGTCGTCCTGGCCGGCCTGCACCGCTTCGTACACCGCGATCGACAGCGTCTGCGTCTTGCCCGGGATGCTGCCGGCCACCATCAAGGTGGCGCCGAATTCGCCCAGCGCCCGCGCAAAGGCCAGCAACAGCCCGGCCAGGATGCCGCGCCAGGCCAGCGGCAGCGTGACGCGGAAGAACACCGCGGCTTCGCGCAGGCCCAGCGAACGGGCGGCGTCTTCCAGCTGCGGGTCGACGGTCTCGAACGCGGCGCGCGCGGCCTTGAACACCAGCGGAAACGAGACCACCGCCGCCGCGATGACCGCCGCCTGCCAGCTGAAGATCAGCCGGATGCCGAAGTGCTGCAGCAGCCAGCCGCCCAGCGGCCCCTGGGTGCCGATCAGCACCAGCAGGTAGTAGCCCAGCACGGTGGGCGGCATCACCATCGGCAGCGTGAGCGCGGCGTCCAGCAGGTCGCGGCCGGGAAAGCGCGCCCGCGCCAGCAGCAGACCGCACCCGATGCCCAGCACCAGGTTGATGGCGGTGGCCCAGCCCGCCACCTTGAGCGTGAGCAGCAGCGGCACCAGCGCGCCGCTGAACGGGGGACCCAGGCCGTCGCTCAACGCGGCTGCCCGAAGCCATGGCGCGCCAGCACCGCTTGTGCCGGCGGGCTCAGCAGCCATTGCACGAACTGCTGCGCCAGCGCGGGCTGCGGGCTGGCCGCCACCGGCGCGGCGGGGTAGAGGATGGGCTGCGCCGTGGGCACGGTGAAGGCCACCTTCACCTTGCCCGGCACCAGCGCCGCATCGGTGGCGTAGACGAAGCCGGCATCCACCTCGCCACGGGCCACGTAGTCCAGCGCCTGGCGCACGTTGTTGGCGCCGATGATGCGCGGCTCGATGGCGGTCCACAGCCCGGCGGCCTGCAGCACCTGCTGGGTGTAGCGGCCCACCGGCACGCTGGCCGGCAGCCCGATGGCCACGCGCGGGTAGGCCGGCTGGGTGAGGTCGGCCAGGCTGCGCGGCTGCTGGGGGCTGCCGGCCGGCACGATGAGCACCAGCGTGTTGCTGACCACGTTGCGCCGCTGCTCGGCCTTGACCAGGCCTTGGGCCTGCGCCTGGTCCATCGTGGACTGGTCGGCGCTGACGAACACGTCCACCGGCGCGCCCCTGGCGATCTGCTGCAGCAGGGCGCCGGAAGCCGCGAAGTTGGTTTGCAGCCGCGTACCCGGATGTGAAGCCTCGAAGGCGGGCGCCAGTTCCTGGAAGGCGTTGTTCAGGCTGGCTGCGGCCGAGACGGTGAGATCGGCCGCCTGCGTGCTGCCAAGGCCGAACAGCAGCGCGAGCGAGGGCAGGAGTTGAAACTTCATGCCGGTGATGCAAAGGAAAGGGCGATGTGAAGCAGTATAGGCATCGGTTGCCCTTGGCCCTGGCAGAGAGACGCAATGCCCCGAGTCGTCATCGTTATGCACCCCTGTACATAACAGAGCGCCCGGTCTCTCCGGGTGCACCCCCAGCGCCCCGGCCGGGCATTCCCGCGCGGCCCGGCCAAGGTCACCGCCAGCGGCTACGCTTGCATCCAGCCAAGCCGGCGCTGCGTAGCCTTCGCAGGCCGGATCAATCACAGGAGA
>NZ_CAXFDV010000730.1:0-4520 GCF_964001545.1 uncultured Aquincola sp. | reverse complement strand
CCATGAACCGATTCAACGTACGCAAGGTCGCCGTCCTCGGCGCCGGGGTGATGGGCGCGCAGATCGCGGCCCACCTGGTCAACGTCAAGGTGCCGGTGGTGCTGTTCGACCTGCCGGCCAAGACGGGGCCCAAGAACGGCATCGTCACCAAGGCGGTCGACAACCTCAAGAAGCTCAAGCCCGCGCCGCTGGGCGTGGCCGACGACGCGGTGCTCATCCAGCAGGCCAACTACGAAGAGCACAGCGAGCTGCTGCGCGACTGCGACCTGGTGATCGAGGCCATCGCCGAGCGCATGGACTGGAAGCTCGACCTCTACCAGAAGATCGCGCCTTTCCTGGCGCCGCATGCCATCGTCGCTTCCAACACCTCGGGCCTGTCGATCACCAAGCTCAGCGAGGTGTTGCCCGAGGCCATCAAGCCGCGCTTTTGCGGCATCCACTTCTTCAACCCGCCGCGCTACATGAGCCTGGTGGAGCTGATTCCCACGCCCACCACCCAGCCCGAGATCCTCGACCAGCTGGAAACCTTCGTCACCAGCGCGCTGGGCAAGGGCGTGGTGCGCGCCATCGACACACCCAACTTCATCGCCAACCGCGTGGGCATCGCCGGCATGCTGGCCACGATGATCGAGGCCGAGAAGTTCGGCCTCAGCTACGACGTGGTGGACGACCTGACCGGCAAGAAGCTGGGCCGCGCCAGCTCGGGCACCTTCCGCACCGCCGACGTGGTGGGCCTGGACACCATGGCCCACGTCATCAAGACGCTGCAGGACAACCTGGCCGATGACCCCTTCTTCCCCAGCTACGCCACGCCGCCGGTGCTGGCCAAGTTGATCGAGCAGGGCGCGCTGGGCCAGAAGACCGGCGCCGGCTTCTTCAAGAAGGAAGGCAAGAACATCCTGCGGCTGGACCCGGCGCAGGGCAGCTACGTGCCCGCCGGCGGCAAGGCCGACGAGATCGTGGCCCGCATGCTGAAGAAGCCCGCGGCCGAGCGGCTGAAGCTGCTGCGTGAATCGAAGAACCCGCAGGCGCAGTTCCTGTGGTCCATCCTGCGCGACAGCTTCCACTACGTGGCGGTGCACCTGGCCGACATCGCCGAATCGGCGCGCGACATCGACTTCGCGATGCGCTGGGGCTTCGGCATGAGCCAGGGTCCGTTCGAGCTGTGGCAGGCCGCCGGCTGGGCCCAGGTGGCCGGCTGGATCAACGAAGACATCGCCGCCGGCAAGACGCTGTCGAGCGCGCCGCTGCCCGCGTGGGTGACCGAAGGCCCGGTGGCCAACCAGGGCGGCGTGCACCAGGCCGAAGGCTCCTGGAGCGCCAAGGAAGGCCGCTTCGTGCCGCGCAGCACGCTGCCGGTGTACCAGCGCCAGGCTTTCCCCGAAACCGTGCTGGGCGCCGGTGGCGCCGAAGCGCTCAAGAGCGGCACTGAAGAGTTCCGCAACGACGAGATCCGCGTATGGTCGCTCGACGGCGAGGTGCTGATCGCCAGCATCACCGCCAAGCTGCACCTGATCAGCCCGCTGGTGACCGAAGGTCTGCTGAAGGCCGTGGAGATCGCCGAGGCCAAGTACCAGGGCCTGGTGATCTGGTCGCCCGACGACGTGTTCTCGGCCGGCGCCAACCTGGAAGCGCTGATGCCGGTGTTCATGAAGAGCGGCGGCAAGGGCATCGCGCCTGAAGAAAAGAAGCTGCAGGACGCGATGCTGCGCATCCGTTATGCGGCGGTGCCGGTGGTGGCCGCGGTGCGTGGCCTGGCGCTGGGCGGCGGCTGCGAGCTGGCGGTGCATTGCGCCCGCCGCGTGGCCACGATGGAAAGCTACGTCGGCCTGGTGGAAGTGGGCGTGGGCCTGATCCCCGGCGGTGGCGGCCTGGCCTACATCGCGCGCCGTGCGGCCGAGATGGCCGAGAAGGCGCCGGGCGTGGACATCCTGGCCTTTGCCAAGGAGGGCTTCACCGCCGCGGCCACCGCCCGCGTGGCCACCAGCGCGCTGGAAGCCCGCAAGCTGGGCTACCTGCTGGACGACGACATCATCGTGCCGCACAAGGACGAGCTGCTGTTCGTCGCCAGCCAGCAGGTCAAGGCCATGGCCGCCAGCGGCTGGCGCGCACCGCTGCGCAAGCTGTTCCCGGTGGCCGGCCGTTCGGCCATCGCCACCATCCAGGCGCAGCTGGTGGGCATGCGCGACGGTGGCTTCATCAGCCAGCACGACTTCCACATCGGCAGCCTGATCGCCGACGTGGTGTGTGGCGGCGCGGTGGATGCCGGCTCGATGGTCAGCGAGGAATACCTGATGGCGCTGGAGCGCAAGCACTTCTGCAGCCTGCTCGACCACCCCAAGACCCAGGAACGCATCATGGGCATGCTGCAGACCGGCAAGCCCGTGCGCAATTGACAGGAGCGACCATGAGCCGACAACTTCAAGACGCCTACATCGTCGCCGCCAGCCGCACGCCCATCGGCAAGTCGGGCCGCGGCGTGTTCCGCAACACCCGCCCCGACGACCTGCTGGTGGCCGCCATCCGCGGTGCGCTGGCCCAGGCGCCCGGCCTGGACCCGAAGGCCATCGAAGACGCCATCATCGGCTGCGCGATGCCCGAGGGTGAGCAGGGCCTGAACATGGCGCGCATCGGCGTGCTGCTGGCCGGCCTGCCCAACGGCGTGGGCGGCGTCACCGTCAACCGCTTCTGCGCCTCGGGCCTGACCGCGGTGCAGATGGCGGCCGACCGCATCCGCGTGGGCGAAGCCGACGTGATGATCGCCGGCGGCGCCGAGAGCATGAGCATGGTGCCGATGAGCGGCAACAAGCCTTCGTTCAATCCGTCCATCTTCGAGCGAGACGAGAACATCGGCATCGCCTACGGCATGGGCCTGACGGCCGAGAAGGTGGCCAACCAGTGGAAGGTCTCGCGCGAGCAGCAGGACGAATTCGCGCTGCAGTCGCACCTGAAGGCGCTCAAGGCCCAGCAGGCCGGCGAGTTCAACGACGAGATCGTGCCGGTGGAAGTGACCGACCGCATGCCCGACCTGGCGACCGGGGAGGTGATCACCCGCAGCCGCAACGTGTCGATGGACGAAGGCCCGCGGCCGGACACCTCGCTGGAAGGCCTGGCCAAGCTGCGCACCGTGTTCGCGGCCAAGGGCAGCGTGACCGCCGGCAACAGCTCGCAGACCAGCGATGGCGCGGGCTGCCTGATCCTGGCCAGCGAGAAGGCGGTCAAGCAGTTCAACCTGCAGCCGCTGGCGCGCTTCGTCAGCTTCGCTTCGCGCGGCGTGCCGCCCGAGATCATGGGCATCGGCCCGATCGAGGCGATTCCGGCAGCGCTGAAGTCGGCCGGCCTGTCGCTGGATGCGATGGACTGGATCGAGCTGAACGAAGCCTTTGCCGCGCAGGCGCTGGCCGTCATCAACACCGTGGGCCTGGACAAGAGCAAGGTCAACCCGATGGGCGGCGCCATCGCGCTGGGCCACCCGCTGGGCGCCACCGGCGCCATCCGCGCGGCCACGGTGGTGCATGCGCTGCGCCGCCACAACCTGAAGTACGGCATGCTGACCATGTGCGTGGGCACGGGCCAGGGCGCGGCCGGCATCTTCGAACGCGTCTGACCCCCACCCACCAACAGCAGGAGACCCCCGGCATGACCATCAAGACCGCCATCGTCGACGGCGTGGCCACCATCGAGATCGCCCGCCCCGAGAAGAAGAACGCGCTGACGCAGGCGATGTACGAGGCGATGGCCGAGGCCATCACCGCGGCGCAGGCCGATGCGTCGGTGCGCGCGGTGATGATCACCGGCCAGCCGGGCATCTTCACGTCGGGCAACGACCTCGAGGACTTCATGCAGCGGCCGCCGGCGGGCATCGAGTCGCCGGTGTTCCGCTTCATGAAGGCGCTGGTGGGTTGCGACAAGCCGGTGGTGGCCGCGGTCACGGGCGCGGCCATCGGCATCGGCACCACGATGCTGCTGCACTGCGACTTCGTCTACGTGGCCGACGACGCGCGCCTGGCCATGCCCTTCGTGGGCCTGGGCCTGGTGCCGGAGTTCGCTTCCAGCCTGCTGGTGCCGCAGCTGATGGGCCCGCGCGGCGCGGCCGAAAAGCTGCTGCTGGGCGACCCCTTCACCGGCGAGCAGGCGGTGGAAGCCGGCATCGCCAACGCGGTGCTGCCCGCCACCGAGGTGATCAAGCACGCCCGCCGCGTGGCCGAGCGCTTCAACAGCCTGCCGCCCGGCGCGGTGCGCGAAAGCAAGCAGCTGCTGCGCCGCCCCACCCAGGCTGCGGTGATGGAAGCCATCAACGCGGAGGCCGAGCTGTTCAGCAAGCGCCTGCGCAGCCCCGAGGCCACCGAGGCCTTCCAGGCCTTCTTCCAGAAGCGCAAGCCCGACTTCTCGAAGTTCTGACGGGGCGCGCTGCGCTCGGCGCAGCTTTACAAAACAGGGGGAACCCCGTCCCCCTCATCCAATCGCACCTTGCTGCATTGCAACAAAGGAGGGCGTTGGATGGATTTCTTGCCGGTCTT
>NZ_CAXFDV010000729.1:0-3414 GCF_964001545.1 uncultured Aquincola sp. | reverse complement strand
GGCAATGCCTTCACCAACGCCAACAAGGCGCTGGACCACTTCATGGCCCACGGCCCGCGGGCCGAGGCGGTGCCCGGCCCGCGTTTGCACTCCGGGCACACGCTGCCGCCGGCCTTGATCGGCGCCGCCGGCCAGGCGCTGCGCCAACACGCCCTGATGCCCGCGCGCGGCTACCTGGGCTGAACCTGTCTAGACAAGCACAAGGAGACTGAACCGATGGCATCCGCAACGCACCGCATCCGCGACATCCAGGCCTTTGCCGTGTCCTTTCCCATCGCACCCGAGAACGCGGTGCAGCTGGGCATGGGCCGGGCGGTGAAGAAGGACGCGGTGGTGGTCAAGGTCACCACCGAGAGCGGTCTGGTGGGCTGGGGCGAATCGCACCACGGCAAGGCCCACACCGCGGTGGCGCAGCTGGTCAACACCACGCTGCGCCAGCTGGCCGTGGGCATGGACGCCACCGACGTGGTGGGTGTGTGGGACCGCATCTACTGGAAGCAGCTGGCCAGCCACGGCGTGGGCGCCGGCTGCGCGATGGCGATGAGCGGCATCGACCTGGCGCTGTGGGACATCCGCGGCAAGGCCGTGGGCTGGCCGCTGTACAAGCTGCTGGGCGGATCGGCCAAGGCGGTGCCGGCTTATGCAGGCGGCGTGTCGCTGGGCTTCCAGGACCCGGCGGCGCTGGTGGACGAGGCTCTGCCGCACATCGAGGCCGGCTACCGCGCCATCAAGCTGCGCGTGGGCGACAGCCCGGCGCGCGACCTGCAGCGGGTCAAGGCGGTGCGGCAGGCCGTGGGCGATGAGGTGACCATCCTGGTGGACGCCAACACCGGCTACGACCTGAACGACGCACGCCAGGCGATGCCCGGCTTCGATGCCCTGGGCGTGGCCTGGCTGGAAGAGCCCTTCGCGCCGCACGACCACCGCAGCTACCGGCTGGCGCGCGGCTTCGGCCGGGTGCCGCTGGCCGCCGGCGAAAACCACTTCACCCGCTATGAGTTCAGCCGCGTGATCGAGGACGGCGACATCACCCTGCTGCAGCCCGACCTGTCCAAGGCCGGCGGCATCACCGAGCTGCTGCGCATCGCGGCCATGGCCTCGGCCTACAAGCTGCCCATCCACCCGCACACCTGCATGACGGGCATCAACATGGCCGCCTCCATCCACTTCCTGGCGGCCATCGACAACGGCGGCTACTTCGAGGGCGACGTGTCCAGGAGCAACCTCTACCGCGACAGCCTGGTGAGCACGCCATTCCAGATCGGCCGCGACGGCTGCGTGCGGCCGCTGGAAGCGCCGGGCATCGGCGTGGAAGTGGACGAAGCCTTCCTCAAGGCCTATCCGCCTGTGGAAGGCCCCGGCTACGTCTGAGCCTTCACGCGCCCCCACGACGGCCGCCGCAGATGCGGCCGCGACCCACCCAACGGAGACACGCATGCAAAGCCACCACCCATTTGCCCGCCGCCGCTTCGGCGTGCTGGCGCTGACCCTGGCCGCCACCTGGTCGGTGCTGCCTGCCGCGGCCCAGGGCCCGGCCGGCGCCACGGCCTACCCGGCCAAGCCCATCCGCATCATCGTGCCGTATCCGCCGGGCGGCTTCAACGACACGCTGGCGCGCACCGTGGGCGCCAAGCTGCAGGCCGCCTGGGGCCAGCCGGTGACGGTGGAGAACAAGCCCGGCGGCGGCACCCTCATCGGCACCGATGCGGCGGCCAAGTCGGCGCCCGATGGCTACACGCTGTTCGTCACGCCCTTTGCCTTCGCGGTCAACCAGGCCATCTTCAAGAAGCTGCCCTACGACCCGGTGAAGGACTTCGCGCCCATCACGCTGGCGGCCAGCACGCCCAACCTGCTGGTGGTGTCTTCGGCGCTGCCGGTCAATTCGGTGGCCGAATTGCTGGCGCTGGCCAAGGCCAAGCCGGGCAGCATCAACTACGCCTCTACCGGCACCGGCTCGTCCAACCACCTGTCGATGGAAAAGTTCAAGCAGATGGCGGGCGTGGACATCACCCACGTGCCCTACAAGGGCAGTGGCCCGGCGGTGACGGACCTGATCGGCGGGCAGGTGGGCGTGATGTTCGACAACATCCCCAACGTGATCCAGCACGTCAAGGCCGGCAAGCTCAAGGCACTGGCCGTGAGCACGCCCAGGCCCACGCCGTATGCGCCCGGCGTGCCCACGGTGGCCGAGGCCGGCGTGCCGGGTTACGAGGTGGACGTGTGGTTCGGCTTTGCGGCGCCGGCCGGCGTGCCGCAGCCCATCCTGGACAAGCTCAATGCCGAGATCGTGAAGGTGCTGCACATGCCCGACGTGAAGGAGAAGTTCGCGGCCCAGGGCGTGGACGCCATCGGCAGCAGCGCGCCGCAGTTCGCGGCCTACCTGAAGGACCAGATGGCTAAATGGAGCAAGGTGGTGCAGGACGCCGGGGTGACCCCCGAATGACCGAAGCGACGACGCGCCGCCGCCCGGTGGTGCTGCTGACCGGCCCGCTGCATGCGCCGGCGCAGCGGCGTATCGCGGAGGTGGCCGAGGTGCTGCTGGTGCCCGACACGCAGCCCGAGACCCTGCGCCGCTGGGTGCGCGAGGCCGAGGTGCTGGTGGTGCGATCGACCCTGCCGCCCGACCTGCTGGACCATGCGCCACGGCTGACGGGCATCGTGCGGCCGGGCGTGGGCGTGGACATGATCCCGGTGGCAGCCGCCACCGCACGCGGCGTTCCGGTGGCCAACGTGCCCGGCAGCAACCGGCAGGCGGTGGCCGAGCATGTGATCACCGCGCTGGGCCTGCTGCTGCGCCGTCAGCACCGCATGGATGCGCTGCTGCGCAGCCAGGGCTGGGCCGCCA
Organism: uncultured Aquincola sp.; assembly: GCF_964001545.1. Taxonomy (NCBI): domain Bacteria; kingdom Pseudomonadati; phylum Pseudomonadota; class Betaproteobacteria; order Burkholderiales; family Sphaerotilaceae; genus Aquincola; species uncultured Aquincola sp. Next base: position 569 of record NZ_CAXFDV010000729.1, on the reverse strand, counting down.
GCCGCGCGCTGGCTGAAGGGGCCGGCGAGCTGGCGGGGCAGACGCTGGGCATCGTGGGCGTGGGCAGCATCGGCCTGCGCGTGGCCGAGATCGCGCACCACGGCTATGGCATGCAGGTGTTGGGGTTCCAGCGGCGGCTGCAGGGCCTGCCCGGCTTCGTCGAAGGCTGCGCGCTGGACGAGCTGCTGGCCCGCAGCCGCGGCGTGGTGCTGACCTGCCCGTTGACCGAGGCCACGCGCGGCCTGCTGGATGCGCGCCGCATCGGCCTGATGCGCCGCGATGCGCTGCTGGTCAACGTGTCGCGTGGCGCCATCGTCGATGAAGCGGCGCTGGCGGCCGCGCTGCAGGCCGGCCGCATCGCCGGCGCCGCGCTGGACGTGTTCACCCAACAGCCGCTGCCACCCGATCACCCGCTGCTGGCCTTGCCCCACGTGCTGCTGACGCCGCATGCCGCCGGCCTGACCGACGAGAGCATGGCCGCGATGAGCGAGGGCGCGGCCGACGAGGTGCTGCGCCTGCTGCAGGGGCAGGCGCCGCTGAACCCGGTGAATCGGTAGCGGGCAGGCAGG
>NZ_CAXFDV010000728.1:0-2219 GCF_964001545.1 uncultured Aquincola sp. | reverse complement strand
GCGTTTCATCGGTGTCGTCCTCGTCAAGAAGGTGGGCTTGCGAGCGACTGTCGGGCAAGGGCTGGGCAGCGTCCAACGAGAAATGTTTAAGGGCGATGACAAGTTTTGGTGATGCTGGGCGGCCCATACAGTCCGGGCATGACGACCGACACAGCTTCATCCCCGCCGCGCGCCGGCGCGCGGGTCTCGTGGACGACTCTGGCTGCGGGGGGCGCGGCTGCGGCGTTGGCGGCCTACATCACCCTTGCGCTGCTGCCGGTGGAAACCAAGGTCCATGCATTCTTCCAGCGCCTGCACATGGTTCCTCACCACTGGCGCAAGCCTCTCGGCCACTTCGGGCTGGGCCTGGTGTTGCTGGTGCTGGCGCCGCTGGTCAGCCTGTTCGCAGCCGCGCTCTTTCTCGCCGTGCCCGGCTTGGTGGGCGAAGGCGCCGGGCTGGCCAGGGCGCAGCACCTGCAGGCCGACTTTGCATTGGGCTGCCAGGCTTCGAAGCAGCGGTGCGTCCTTATCACCCGCGACGGGACCGACGTGGCCCGCGGTTATGTGATCGACGTGTCCGACGAGGACATGGCCTTGTTCGATGTGGAGCGCCGCGCCGTCCGGCTGTTGCCGCGCAAGGGCTTGAGCTGGGAAGTGTCGGCCGCCGATCAGCGGCCTTGAACGAGCGCCCCGTTGCATTCTTCCGGCGCCGGAAACACTGACTTGTGCGGCGCGCGGCTTCTGCTGCCAGCCGCTGGCGGCCACAGTGCGTTCCATGCCGCCGCTGCCTGGCGGCGCCAACCAGGAGCCTTCGATGACCAGCACCCCAACCGCCCCCATCACCCTGTACCACTTCGCCTTGTCGGGCCATGCCCATCGCGCGCAGCTGGCCTTGAGCCTGATGGGTCTGCCGCATCGTCTGGTCGCTGTCGACCTGAAGCGGGGCGAGCACAAGCGCCCGGAGTTCCTGCGCCTGAATCCTTTCGGCCAGGTGCCGGTGATCGACGACGCCGGCACCGTGGTGCACGACTCCAACGCCATCCTGGTGTACCTGGCCACCCGCTACGACCCGGCCCGCCGCTGGCTGCCGGCCGCGCCCGAAGCACAGGCCGCGGTGCAGGTGTGGCTGTCGGCGGCGGCCGGGCCCATCGCTTTCGGGCCGGCGGCAGCGCGGCTGGTCACGGTGTTCGGCGCCCAGCTCGATGCCGATGGCGCCATCAACCGCGCCCACCAGTTGCTGGCCGTGATGGAGCCGCTGCTGGCCACGCGCAGCTTTCTGGCGGGCCAGGCGCCGACCATCGCCGACATCGCCGGCTACAGCTACATCGCCGCCGCGCCCGAAGGCAACGTGGACCTGGCGCCTTATGCGGCCGTGCGCGCCTGGCTGCAGCGCATCGAGGCGCTGCCGGGCTTCGTGCCCTTGCCCAAGACCGCGGTCGGCCTGGCGGCCTGAAGCTCATGGCCACCCTTCACCACCCCTTCCATGAAGGCGAGCAGGCCGTGCAGCGGCTGGCCGGCATGCAGGCTCGCATGGCCGAGATCGGCCCACGCGTGATCCGCGACCACCTGCCCGAGCAGCACCAGCGCTTCTTCGAGCAATTGCCCATGCTGCTGGCCGGCATGGCCGATGCGCAGGGCCGGCCCTGGGCCTCGGTGCTGGCGGGTGCACCCGGCTTCGTGCAGGCGACCGATGCACAGCAGCTGCACATCCACGCGCTGCCGCTGCCGGGCGACCCGATGGCGGGCGGCCTGCATCCGGGCGCAGAGATCGGCCTGCTGGGCATCGAGCCGGCCACGCGGCGGCGCAACCGCGCCAACGGTGTGGTGGGCGCGGTGCAGGCCGGTGGTTTTGCCGTGCACATCACGCAATCGGTGGGCAACTGCCCGCAGTACATCCAGCGCCGCGCGCCGGTGGCGCCAGCCGACAAGGCCATGCCGCCCGCACCGCCGCCACCGCAGGCGCTGCCCACGCTGGACGCCGCAGCCCAGGCACTGGTGGCGCGGGCCGACACCTTGTTCATCGCCACTCGCGCACCCGCCACCACCGATCGGCCGGCCGGGGGGGCCGACGTGTCGCACCGCGGCGGACCTGCGGGCTTCGTGAAGGTGGAGGACGCACACACGCTGCTGCTGCCCGACTATTCGGGCAACCAGATGTTCATGACCCTGGGCAACCTGATGGTGGACGAGCGCGCCGGGCTGCTGTTCATCGACTTCGACACCGGCGACCTGCTGACCTT
>NZ_CAXFDV010000727.1:0-4328 GCF_964001545.1 uncultured Aquincola sp. | reverse complement strand
GCGCTGCCGAACGCGGCCAGCAGCTTGCGCGCCTTGGCGCGGCCCAGTCCTTCCCCGGCCGTCAACCTCAGCCATGCCCCGACTTCATTCGGGTCGGTCATGGCCGCAGGCCTAGTCGGGCTGGGTGAAACGATCGCCGGCCCGCACGGGCGCCTGCACCTGGAGGATCAGCGCGTACGACACACGGTCGAACACGCTGAAGACGAACAGCAGCCCGTTGCGCTCATCGGGCAGCTGCATCACCGCACGGTCGGGGTCGCTGCGGTCCACCGTGGTGGCGCCGCGCTGCCACAGCGCCAGCACATGGCCGCGCTCCATGCCGTCGGCCGAGCCGCGGTTCAGCGAGACGATCTGGTTCTGCCCCGCGCTCAGCGCGTCGCCGTAGATGGCGATGATGCGGCCGTTGACCGGGTTGGCCGGCGCATGCGGCGCATAGCTGCTGAAGTCGCGCGAAGGCACCGGCGCCAGCCGGTCGCCGATGCCGACTTCTTCGCGGTTGCTGACGATGCGCACCGTGGCGGGCACCACCTGGGCCTTGCCGTCGGCGGTGGCCACCGTGTCGCCGGGGCGCACGAATTCGGCGGTACCCACGAAGCGCGCCTCATGGCCCAGCACTTCCTGCGTCTCGGGGTCGCGCAGCGGCTTGGTTTCGCGGAACAGCCGCCAGTCGCGCAGGCCGCCCAGGTCGCCGCGCACATAGGCCAGCTCGCCGCGCGACATCAGCACCCGGCCCTCGGGCGCGGCCACCACGCGCGGCGCCCCACCCAGCTCGTCGTTGTTGAAGACCACCGCCTCGTTCAGGAACGGGGCGATCAGGTGCAGCGGCACCGAAGAAATCGCGTCGTTGGTCACCGGGCCGCTGCGCACCCGCGGCGACAGCTTGACCGTGCCGCTGCCGGCACCGCCCACCGGCTGGCCCACGCGCAGGCGGGCGCGGTCGCCGCTGCGGTCCAGCCACAGCATCTGGCCGGGGTAGATCAGGTGCGGGTTGCGGATGTCGGCCAGGTTCATGCCCCACAGCTCGGGCCAGCGCCAGGGCTTGCGCAGGAACAGGCCCGAGATGCGCCACAGCGTGTCGCCCGGCTTGACGGTGTAGGTATCGGGCGCATCGGGCGCCAGTTCCTCGAAGGGCACGCCCTGCTGGGCGACCTGCTGCGCCGTGCTGCGCTGGGCGGGCGTGACCGGCAGGTTGACCTGGGCGCTGGCCGCAGCGGCCGCTGCCAGGGCCAGCACGCCCGCACCGGCGCGAAGAGGTCCGGCGAAGGGGCCGGCAAGGCGCGGGCGCAGAGAGCGACGAATCATGAAAGGGGATCTCCGGGGGCTTGCATCACGACCGAAACCGACGGTGCAAAATCACGGGTTGCCGAACGGTCTGCGACTGCACCAGCGAACGTGGCCTTGACCGGGCCGCGGAAATGCTCACATGTTGCCGCAGATTGTGCCCATAGACCCTTGATATCGCAACGAAAGTGCCCATTTGTGGCACCTTGCGCACGCAGCCGCACCGGGCTGCCACAGCCGGCGATCACGCACCCCCATGGCCCTGCTTCCCATCCTCCGCTACCCCGACCCCCGCCTGCACACCGTCGCCAAGCCGGTCAAGGAGGTGGACAACCGCATCCGCCAACTGGCCGACGACATGCTGGAGACGATGCGCGCCTCGGACGGCGTGGGCCTGGCCGCCACCCAGGTGGACGTGCATGAGCGCGTCATCGTGATGGACACCTCCGAGACGCATGACCAGCCGCAGGTGCTGATCAACCCCGAGATCATCGAGCGCAGCACCGAGATGATGCTGGGCGACGAAGGCTGCCTGTCGGTGCCCAGCATCTACGACAAGGTGGAGCGCCATGCCCGCGTGAAGGTGCGCGCGCTGGGCCGCGACGGCCAGCCCTACGAGTTCGAGGCCGAGGGCCTGACCGCCGTGTGCGTGCAGCACGAGATGGACCACCTGATGGGCAAGGTGTTCGTCGAATACCTCAGCCCGCTCAAGCGCAACCGCATCAAGAGCAAGATGCTCAAGAAAACGCGGGAAGAGGAGCGGTGACCGGCGCCAAGCTGCGCGTCGGCTTTGCCGGCACGCCCGAGTTTGCGCAGGTGGCGCTGGCCCGGCTGCACGAGGCGGGTTTCAGCGTGCCGCTGGTGCTCACCCAGCCCGACCGCCCGGCCGGCCGCGGCATGAAGCTGCAGGCCTCACCCGTCAAGCAGTACGCGCTGGCCAACGGCATGACCGTGGCCCAGCCACGCAGCCTGAAGCTGGACGGCAAATACCCCGACGAAGCCCGCCTGGGCGAACAGGCGCTGCGCGACGCGGCGCTGGATGTGCTGGTGGTGGCGGCCTATGGCCTCATCCTGCCGCAGTGGGTGCTGGATCTGCCGCGCCTGGGCTGCCTGAACATCCACGCCTCGCTGCTGCCGCGCTGGCGCGGCGCCGCGCCCATCCACCGCGCCATCGAGGCGGGCGACACGGAGACCGGCATCACCATCATGCAGATGGACGCCGGCCTGGACACCGGCGACATGCTGATGGAAGAGCGCGTGACCATCGCGCCCGACGACACCACCGCCACGCTGCACGACCGCCTGGCCGCGCTCGGCGGCCGGCTGATCGTCGAAGCCCTGGAAGCCGCGGCCTGCGGCGGCCTGCACCGCACGCCGCAACCGGCCGAAGGCGTGACCTATGCGCACAAGATCGAGAAGGCCGAGGCCGCCATCGACTGGCGCCTGACGGCCGAGCTGATCGGCCGCCGCGTGCGGGCCTTCGACCCGTTTCCCGGTGCCAGCTTCGAGTGCGAAGGCGAGACGCTGAAGGTGTGGCAGGCCGCCGTGCGCCCGGGCGTGGCCGGCGCCGCCCACGGCACGGTGCTGGTGGCCGAAGCCGGCGAGCTGCAGGTGGCCTGCGGCGAAGGCGCGCTGGCGCTGTTGCAGCTGCAGCGCCCGGGCGGCAAGCGCCAGCCAGCGGCCGCCGTGCTGCAGGCGCGGCCGATTGCCGCCGGCACGCGCCTGGCCGTGCCGCAGCAGGCGGCGCACACCGCAGATTGAACTCCCGCCGCCGGGCCGCATCTATTGCAGCCAGGGTGCCGCACGGCACGACGAAAGGAATGTTCACATGTTCAATCTGCTGAAAACCGCCGTCCTCATGGCGGCGATCACGGCGCTCTTCGTGGCCATCGGCGGCCTCATCGGGGGCCGCAGCGGGATGACCATCGCGCTCATCGTGGCGCTGGGCATGAACTTCTTCAGCTACTGGTTCAGCGACAAGCTGGTGCTGAAGATGTACAACGCCCGCGAGGTGGACGAATCCACCGCGCCGCAGTTCTACCGCATGGTGGCCGAGCTGGCGCAGCGCGCCCAGCTGCCGATGCCGCGTGTGTACCTGATCGAAGAAGACGCGCCCAACGCCTTCGCCACCGGCCGCAACCCCGACAACGCGGCCGTTGCTGCCACCACCGGCATCCTGCGCGTGCTCAGCGACCGCGAGCTGCGCGGCGTGATGGCGCACGAGCTGGCGCATGTGAAGCACCGCGACATCCTGATCAGCACCATCAGCGCCACCATGGCCGGTGCCATCTCGATGCTGGCCAACTTCGCGATGTTCTTCGGTGGCCGCGACAGCGAAGGCCGCCCGGCCAACCCGATCGCCGGCCTGCTGGTGATGCTGCTGGCGCCGCTGGCGGCCAGCCTGATCCAGATGGCGATCAGCCGTGCGCGCGAGTTCGAGGCCGACCGTGGCGGCGCCGAGATCTCGGGCGACCCGCAGGCGCTGGCCAGCGCGCTGCAGAAGATCCACAACTACGCCCGCGGCATCCCGTTCGAAACCACCGAGCGCAACCCGGCTACGGCCCAGATGATGATCATGAACCCGCTGTCGGGTGGCGGGCTGCGGGGCCTGTTCAGCACCCATCCTTCGACCGAAGAGCGGGTGGCCCGCCTGCTGGCCATGGCCCGCTAGGGTTACGTTCAAGTCGCCCCCGGGTGGGCCGAAAACGGAAGGGTCCGCCCCTCACCGTCTTGCGCCCACCATGCCCCGCCCCCTTGCCCCGCTGATGCTGCTCGCCGCCCTGGCCCTGGCCGGGTGCGAACGCCTGGGCATCGAGACGCCGGAGCTGCAGGCCCAGCGCAAGGAGGCCGAGGGCAAGGCCATCGGCGCCGCCTGCCGCCATGCGGCCCGCGCCATCGAAGACTGCTACACGCTCAACAAGAAGGCCGACAAGGCCGCGGTGTTTGCAGGCTGGCGCGAGATGAACGACTACATGCGCGAGAACCAGATCGAGCCGGTGACCCCGCAGATCGCCCGCGCCGAACCGCCCGCCAAACCGGCTTCCGGT
>NZ_CAXFDV010000726.1:0-4524 GCF_964001545.1 uncultured Aquincola sp. | reverse complement strand
CCGCCAGGCCCGATGCAGCGCGGCTGGCCGCCCTGGCCCAGCGCCAGCGCGCGGCCCGGGGGGCTCCATGAGCGCATCCGAGCGCGAGCCGACCGGGCTCGAGATCGCCATCGTCGGCATGGCCGGCTGCTTTCCCGGCGCGCCCGACCTGCCGTCCTTCTGGCAATTGCTGTGCGAAGGGCGTGAGGGCTTGCGCCGGCTGGACCTGCAAGAGCTGATGGCCCGGGGCCGCGACCCGGCCGACGTGCAGGCGCCTGAATTCGTGCCGGTGCACGGCGTGCTCGACGGCTTCGACCAGTTCGACGCCGACTTCTTCGGCTACCGCCTGCGCGAGGCCGAGGCCATCGACCCGCAGCAGCGCCTGTTCCTGGAAGTGGCCTGGCATGCGCTGGAAGACGCCGGCTACGACCCGGCCGCGGCGCCAGGTGCGGTGGGCGTGTTCGCCGGGGCCAGCAGCAGCCACTACCTGTACGAGCAGCTGCACCGCAACCCGGCGGCGCTGGCGCGTGTCGGCGCCTTCCAGGCCCACTATTCCAACCAGCCCGACCACCTGGCCGCGCGCGTGGCCTACAAGCTCAACCTCTCGGGCGTGGCGGTGGCGGTGCAGTCGGCCTGTTCCACCTCGCTGGTGGCGGTGCACCTGGCCTGCCAGCACCTGCTCACCGGCGCCTGCGACATGGCGCTGGCCGGCGGCGTGTCGATCACCTTGCCGCGCTTCTGGGGCTACCGCCACGAAGAGGGCATGATTCTTTCGCCCGACGGGCATTGCCGCACCTTCGATGCGCGCGCCCAGGGCACCTTGAAGGGCGACGGTGCCGGCGTGGTGGTGCTCAAGCGGCTGGCCGATGCGCTGGCCGATGGCGACACCGTGCAGGCGGTGATCCTGGGCAGCGCGGCCAACAACGACGGCGCGGCCAAGGTGGGCTACACCGCACCGGGGCTGGACGGCCAGGTGCGCCTGATCACCGCGGCGCAGGCCGTGGCCGGCGTGTCGCCCGACAGCATTGGCTACGTGGAGGCGCATGGCACCGGCACGCCGCTGGGCGACCCCATCGAGGTGGCGGCGCTGACCCAGGCCTTCCGCCAGGGCACCGACGGCATCGGCTTTTGCGGCCTGGGCTCGGTCAAGACCAACATCGGCCACCTGGACGCGGCGGCCGGCGTGGCGGCCCTCATCAAGACCGTGCTGGCGCTGCGGCAGGCCACCTGGCCGGCCAGCCTGCATTTCGAGACGGCCAATCCCGCCCTGGCCCTGGACAGCTCGCCCTTCCGCGTCGTCCAGCGCACGCAGCCATGGCCACCCGGCGCAGGGCCAAGGCGGGCAGCCGTCAGCGCCTTCGGCATCGGCGGCACCAATGCCCATGTGGTGCTGGAAGCAGCGCCCGCAGCCGCGCCGGTGAGCAGCGAGGTGCCCGCAGGGCAGGGCGCGGGCGGCGCCCAGCTGCTGCTGCTGTCGGCGCGCACACCCACGGCGCTGGCCGCCGTGCGACGGCAGCTGGCGGCCCGGCTCGGCGCGCAGCCGGCGCTGGCGCTGCCCGACGTGGCCTGCACGCTGGCCACCGGCCGCCATGCGTTTGCGCAGCGTGCGGCGCTGGTGGTGATGGACACCGCCGAGGCCGCACGCGCGCTGGACCCGGCCACGCCGGGCGGCGCCGCCGGCGTGCTGCAAGGGCGCGCGGGCATGGCCCCGGCCGTGGTGTTCCTGTTCCCGGGTCAGGGCGCGCAGCACCCGGGCATGGGACGTGGCCTGTACGCCGGGCAGGGTCCGGGGGCCGACGTGTTCCGCAGCACCGTGGACCACTGCTGCGAGGTGCTGCGCCAGCCGCTGGGCCTGGACCTGCGCAGCCTGCTGCTGGCCGAACCCGACGACGCCCAGGCCGCCAGCCGGCTGCAGCAGACCGGCATCACCCAGCCGGCGCTCTTCGTCGTGGAATATGCGCTGGCTCGGGCGCTGATGGCCGCGGGCATCGAGCCGGCCGCGATGGCCGGCCACAGCCTGGGCGAATACGTGGCCGCCTGCCTGGCCGGCGTGTTCACGCTGGACGATGCGCTGGCCCTGGTGGCCGAACGCGCACGGCTGATGCAGGCTCAGCCCCCGGGCGCCATGCTGTCGGTGCCGCTGGACGCCGGGGCGCTGGCGCCGCTGCTGGCCGCGCACGGCTGCAGCCTGGCGGCCGAGAACGCGCCGGGGCTGTGCGTGGCGGCCGGCCCCACCGCCGCGGTCGAGGCGCTGGCCGCGCAGCTGCTGGCGGACCATGGCCTGCAGGCCACGCGGCTGCATACCTCGCACGCCTTCCACTCGCCCATGATGGCGGCGGCCGTGGCGCCGATGCTGCAGGCGGTGTCGGCCGTGGGCCAGCAGCCGCCCGCACGACGCTTCGTCTCCAGCGTCACCGGCACCTGGTTCGGGGCGGCCGACGTCGGCACCGCGCACTGGGGCGCCAACCTGCTGCAGGGCGTGCGCTTCGGCGCGGCGCTGAGCACCTTGTACGGGCTGGGCGACGTGGTGATGCTGGAGGTGGGGCCCGGTGCCACGCTCACCACGCTGGCCCGGCGCCATGCCGATGCACCTGCGCAGCTGGTCACCGCCACCACGCTGGCGCCGCCGCGGGGCGGGGCGGCCGGGCAGGGCACGGCCCGCGGCAGCGACGAGGCCCAGCTGCTGCGTGCGCTGGGTCAGCTGTGGTGCGCGGGCGTGGACATCGGGCAGGCCTGGCTGGGCACCGGGCCGCGGCGCCGCGTGTCCTTGCCGGGCTACCCGTTCGAGCGGCAACGCTGCTGGGTCGATCCCGCGCCGGCGGCCACTGAGAGCGCCGATGCATCGGTCGCGCACAGCGCAGTGGCGGCAGCGCCGCTGCTGTACCGCCCGGCCTGGGTGCGCGCCGCGGCACCGCCGGCCGCGCGGCCCACCGGCCGCTGGCTGCTGCTGGGACCGGCGCGGTGGATCGAGCCGTTGCGCCAGCGCCTGGCCGCCCACGGCGCACAGCCGCGGGCCTGGGCCACCGACACCGAAGCCGGCGCCCCGATGCTGCAGACCGGCGCCGACGACCCGGGCCTGGCCTGGCTGGCCGATGCGGCCGGCCAGCTGCCCGAACACCTGCTGATCCTGGCCCCGCCCGACGACGCGCCCGCATCGGGCGGGCCGTCCGCCTGGGCCCCCGTGCCCACGCTGCTGCACCGGCTGGCCCAGCAGCCGCCCGAGGGCTTGCTGCGCATCACGCTGGGCACCCGGCACAGCGCCCAGGTGCTGGGCGATGAACCGCTGCAGCCCGACCAGGTGTTGCCGATCGGCTGGCTGCAGGTGCTGCCCTGCGAGTGGCCCGGCCTGCGCACCACCGTGGTCGACCTGGAGGACTTCGGCCCGGCCTCGCTCGATGCGCTGCTGGCCGAAGCCGTGGCCGGCAGCGCGCCGTGGGTGGCCTACCGGAGCGGCCGGCGTTGGGAACGCAGCACCGCGCGCGTGGACGCAGCGGCCACGCCGGCCGGGCCTTCGCGGCTGCGCCCGCGTGGGGTCTATGCCATCAGCGGCGGGCTGGGTCACATGGGCCTGGCGCTGGCCGAGCACCTGGCGCGCACGCTGCAGGCGCGGCTGCTGCTGTTCAGCCGCTCTGCCTTGGCGCCGCCCGCCGACTGGGACCGGTGGCTGCAGCAGCATCCGGCCGACGACCCGGTGTCGGCCGTGATCCGGCGGCTGCGCGGGATCGAGGCACTGGGCGCCGAGCTGATGCTGGTGCAGGCCGACGTCACCGACGAGACCGCGCTGGCAGCCGCCCACCAGGCCGCACGGGCGCGCTGGGGCGCGGTGCATGGCCTGGTGCATGCCGCCGGCCTGCCTGGCGCCGGCCTGGTGGCGCTGCAGTCGCCCGCGCAGGCAGCGCAGGTGCTGGCAGCCAAGCGTGAAGGCACGCAGGCGCTGCTGCGGGTGTTCGGGGCCGGGCTGGACTTCGTGGTGCTGTGCTCGTCGCTCACCTCCTTCGTCGCGCTGCCGGGCCGCGCGGCCTACACCGCCGCCAACCTGTGGCTGGACGCCTTCGCCCAGTCGCGGGCCGGGCAGCAGCCCCCGGTGCTGGCGCTGAACTGGGACAACTGGCGCGAAGGCGGCATGGCCCGCGCCGCCGGCACCGCCGACCTGGGCCTGACCGACGCGCAAGGCGTGGCCGCCTTCGTGCAGGCGCTGGCGCTGGACGAGCCGCAGTGGCTGGTGTCGATGCGTGCGCTGCCGACGGCTGCCGGCCGGCCGCTGGCCCTGGCGACGGTGGGCACCACGCCCGGTGCCGCAACCGGCCAGCCCGCGGCCCGGGTCGAGCCCGACGGCCCGGTGGCTGCCGGCCAGGCCGTGGCAGCTGCGGCCGATGCCACCCCGGCCGAAGCCGAGCTGCTGCGCATGGCCAGCGACCTGCTGGGCGTGCCCGCGATGGGCCTGCACGACGATTTCTTCGACCTGGGCGGTGATTCGGTGGTGGGCATCCAGCTGGTGTCGCGTGCCCGCCGCGCCGGCTGGCCGCTGACGGCCCGGCAGGTGTT
>NZ_CAXFDV010000725.1:0-3918 GCF_964001545.1 uncultured Aquincola sp. | reverse complement strand
CACCCGGTGTTCGCCTCCCGGCTGAAGAAGCGGCTGCGTGAAGGCGCGCAGCTCATCGTCATCGACCCGCGCCGCATCGACCTGGTGAAGTCGCCGCACATCCAGGCCGCCTTCCACCTGCCGCTGCGCCCCGGCACCAACGTGGCCGTGCTCACCGCGCTGGCCCACGTCATCGTCACCGAAGGGCTGCTGGCGCGTGACTACATCGCCGAGCGCTGCGACGCCAAGTCCTTTGGCGAATGGATGGACTTCGTGGCCCGGCCCGAGCATTCGCCCGAAGCCACCGAGGCCACCACCGGCGTGCCGGCGGCCGACCTGCGCGGCGCGGCGCGGCTGTATGCCGGCGCGGGCAACGGCGCCATCTACTACGGCCTGGGCGTGACCGAGCACAGCCAGGGCTCCACCGCGGTGATGGCCATTGCCAACCTGGCCATGGCCACCGGCAACGTCGGCCGTGAGGGCGTGGGCGTGAACCCGCTGCGCGGCCAGAACAACGTGCAGGGCTCGTGCGACATGGGCTCGTTCCCGCATGAGCTGCCGGGCTACCGCCACGTCAGCGACCTGGCCACCCGCACCCAGTTCGAAGACGCCTGGGGCGTGCCCATCCAGCCAGAGCCGGGGCTGCGCATTCCCAACATGTTCGAGGCGGCGCTGTCGGGCAGCTTCAAGGGCCTGTACTGCGAGGGCGAGGACATCGTGCAGTCCGACCCCAACACCCAGCATGTGGCCGCCGCGATGATGGCGATGGAATGCATCGTGGTGCAGGACCTGTTCTTGAACGAGACGGCCAAGTACGCGCATGTGTTCCTGCCCGGCTCTTCGTTCCTGGAAAAGGACGGTACCTTCACCAATGCCGAGCGGCGCATCAGCCGCGTGCGCAAGGTGATGCCGCCCAAGGCCGTGTACGCCGACTGGGAGGTGACGCAGCTGCTGTCCAACGCGCTGGGCTACCCGATGAACTACGCCCACCCCGAGGAGATCATGGCCGAGATCGCGGCGCTGACGCCCACCTTCCGCGGCGTCACCTACCGCAAGCTCGACGAGCTGGGCAGCGTGCAGTGGCCCTGCAACGACGACGCGCCCGAAGGCACGCCGATCATGCACATTGACCAGTTCGTGCGCGGCAAGGGCCGCTTCATCATCACGCAGTACGTGGCCACCGACGAGAAGGTGACGCGCCGCTTCCCGCTGCTGCTGACCACCGGGCGCATCCTGTCGCAGTACAACGTGGGCGCGCAGACGCGCCGCACCGACAACAACCGCTGGCACAGCGAAGACCGGCTGGAGCTGCACCCGGTGGATGCAGAGGACCGGGGCATCCGCCACGGCGACTGGGTGGGCGTGCAGAGCCGCGCTGGCGAAACCGTGCTGCGCGCGGTCATCAGCGAGCGCATGCAGCCCGGGGTTGTCTATACAACCTTCCACTTCCCGGAGTCGGGCGCCAACGTCATCACCACCGACAGCTCCGACTGGGCCACCAACTGCCCCGAGTACAAGGTGACCGCGGTGCAGGTGATGCCGGTGGCCCAGCCCTCGGAGTGGCAGCAGTCGTACAGCCGCTTCAACCAGGTGCAGAACGAGCTGCTGCAGCAGTGCCAGCCGGCCGACGCCACCGCGGTGGTGGGCAAGTAAGGGGGCAAGCATGCATGCAGACAACCTAGTGCGCATGGCCAACCGCATCGGCCAGTTCTTCGAGGCCATGCCCGACCGGCCCGAGGCGCTGGAGGGCATTGCGTTGCACATCCACCGCTTCTGGGAGCCGCGCATGCGCCGCGCGCTGCGCGCCCACCTGGCCGACGAGGCGGCGCTGGCCGAGCACCCGGTCGCACCCATCGTGCGGGAGGCGCTGAGCACCCATCCCCACGTGCTGGAATCCGCCACCGCGTCAGCGGGGTGATCGTGTCCGTTGCACCATCCCACCTTCTGTTGCAAACGGAGGGTTGCCTGGATGGACACCGTCTACACCGACGAGCAGGTGAGTGCGCGGCTGGCACAGGTGCTGCCGCATTGGACGCTGGAAGGCGGCTGGATTCGCCGCAAATACAAGACCAGCGGCTGGAAGGCCACGCTGATGGTGGTCAACACCGTCGGCCATCTGGCGGAGGCCGCCTGGCACCACCCCGACCTGTCGGTGAGCTACGCCTTCGTCACCGTCAAGCTGATGACGCATTCGGCCAAGGGCATCACCGACAAGGACTTCGCGCTGGCGCGCAAGATCGAGGAGGTGCTGATGTGGCAGCCCGGCACCGAGCCCGGCGCCGCGCTGGAAGGCACGCCCGACGACCCGCGCTTCAAGTACCTCAAGTACGACTGACAGCCCCTCGCCGGGATGACAGTCTGTCCCCGCCCCGGCACAGCCCGGGCGGGCGCCTCGGGCTGCGCCCGGGCATGACCCCGGGTTGACCCTTGGGGGAACGGGGTTTGCTTGCGATGGCGGCGATGTCCACCTGTACCCCCACCCGAGGCGCTGGCACCGGCGTATCGCCGCTGCGCAGCGGCACCGTCACGCTGCGGGCGCCGGGGCGGCTGCACCTGGGTTTCCTCGACCCCGCGGCCACGCTGGGCCGGGCCTTCGGCAGCATCGGGCTGGTGATCGACGGCTTCGAGACCGCGGTGGCGGTGTCGGCCTTGCCCGGCGGACGCACCGACGAGCTGCTGGCCGCCACCCCGGCCGCCGAGGCGGAGCTGGAACGTGCCGCCCGCCACCTGGCCGCGCTGCGCCGCCACAGCGGCCGCCATGAGCCCCTGCGTCTGCAGTTGCTGGACGTGCTGCCGGCGCATGCCGGTTTCGGCTCGGGCACCCAGTTGGCGCTGGCGGTGGGCCGGGCCTTTGCGCACTGGCATGGCCTGGCGGTGGACACGCCCACGCTGGCGCACTGGCTGGGCCGTGGCCTGCGCTCGGGCGTGGGCATCGCCGGCTTCGACCAGGGCGGCCTGCTGGTGGATGGCGGCCCCGGCCCCGACGGCCGGCCCGCGCCGCTGCTGGCCCGCCTGCCGCTGCCCGCCGCCTGGCGTGTGCTGGTGGCGCAGGACGACACGCTGCACGGCCTGTCGGGCCAGCGCGAGAAGCAGGCCATCGCCACGCTGTCGCCGCTGCCGCAGGCGCTGGCCGCCGACATCTGCCACCAGGTGCTGATGCGGGTGCTGCCCGGCGCCGCCACCGCCGACCTGCCCGGCTTTGCCGCCGGCATCAACCGTGTGCAGCAGGTGCTCGGCGAGCACTTTGCACCGGCCCAGGGCGGCTGCTACACCAGCCCGGCCATCGGCCGGCTGATGCAAGGCCTGCAGCGGCTGGCGCCCGGCGCCGTGGCCGTGGGCCAGAGCTCCTGGGGCCCTACCGGCTTTGCCATCGTGGCCAGCGCCGCGCAGGCCGATGCGCTGGCCACCGCCGCCGCCACCGCCGGCCTGCTGCCGCCCGGCCTGCGGCTGCGCAGCGTGGCCGCGCGCGCGCATGGCGCCACCCTGGCCGATACCCGCGGGCGCTGAAGCCGCCTTGCCCGCCCCACCCACCGAACACGAGAGAAGCCCGCGATGGACCGTCCCTACATCCTCCACATGTTCACGCCGGGCAAGCAGATGAGCCCGTTCGACATCAACATGGCGGCCGATGCCGGCTACCAGCTGGTGGTGCCGTATGCCGAGGTGGGCCTGGACGCGGTGCGCAACCTGACGCAGGACACCATCTTCTCGCGCGGGCCCAAGGGCGTCAGCCGCACCGGCATCTTCATCGGCGGGCGTGATGCGCTGCTGGCCGCCGACATGCTGGAGCGCGCCCAGGCCAGCATGGTCAAGCCCTTCATCGTGTCGCTGATGGCCGACCCCAGCGGCGCCTACACCACCGCCGCCGCGATGGTGGCCTGCGTGGAAGGCCAGCTGATGGCCCAGCACGGCTGCAAGCTGGACGGCCTGCGCGTGGTG
>NZ_CAXFDV010000724.1:0-6992 GCF_964001545.1 uncultured Aquincola sp. | reverse complement strand
GCACTGTTCGAGGACAGCAACCAGTCGCTGCTGAGCCGCCAGCTCAATGCGCTGGAGCGCGAGTGCGGCACGCGCCTGTTCACCCGCACCGGCCGCGGCGTGGAGCTCTCAGAAGTGGGCCGGCGCATCTTTCCGCAGGTCAAGGCGCTGCTGGCCGACGCGCAGCAGCTGGAACGCGAGATCCGCGGCGAGGCGCATGAACTCAGCGGCCGCGTGACGGTGGGCCTGCTGCCGTCGATCGGCTCGCCGCTGGTGGGGCGACTGTTCAAGGACATGCGGGCGCAACACCCCAAGCTGGGCCTGAAGATCCTGGAAGGCTCCAGCGGCCAGGTGGAAGAGTGGCTGGCCGATGCCCGCATCGAAATCGCCATCCTCTACCGCTATGGCGCCAGCCTGCCCGAGCATGAAGAGGCCCTGGCCACGGTGGACAGCTACCTGATCGGCCCGCGCGGCGACCGCCTGACGGCCGCGGCCGAGCTGCCCTTGACCGCGCTGCACGAGCTGCCCTTCATCCTGCCCAGCGCGCCCAACGGCCTGCGCACCGCGCTGGATGCGATGGCGCGGCAGGCCCACATCACGCTGGTGCCCGCGATCGAGGCCGACAGCCTGCCGCTGCAAAAGCTGCTGGTGGCGCAGGAGCGGCTGTACACCGTGCTGCCGCTGCATGCGGTGTGGCAAGAGCTGCAGGAAGGCCGGCTGCAGGCCGCGCGCCTGGTCAACCCGCCGCTGCAGCGCAGCGTGAGCATGGCACTGGCGCGGCAGAAAGGCCCGGCCAAGGCCGTGAGCGCAGTGGCGGCGCAGATCGTGCGCATCGTCGGCGACATGGCGCGCAGCGGCATGTGGCGCTCCAGCCAGCCGGGCTTGCCGCCGGCGGCATAGCAGCCTTGCGGGGCAGCCGCTCTCGCCGGGGCGCGGCGCCGATTAAGCTCGGCGCTGCCGGCCGCCGCCGGCCCGCAGTTGTCTAGACAGGAACACGCCCCGCCCATGCCCCGCATCAGCCTGCCCCACCCCGACACGATGACGCCCGAGCAGCGGCGGGTGCACGACAGCATCGTCAACGGCCCGCGCGGCCGCATCCAGGGCCCACTGCGCGCGGCGCTGCACAACCCTGAGCTGGCCGAGCGCTGGTCGGCACTGGGTGCGCTGCTGCGCTACGGCACCGGTCTCAGCCGCCGGCAGGCGGAGCTGGCCATCCTGGTGACCGGCCGCGCCAGCCAGTCGCCCTTCGAGTGGTACGCACACGAGATCGAGGCCGAGAAGGCCGGCATCGAACGCGTGGTGATCGACGCGCTGCTGCAGCAACGCCTGCCCGAAGGCCTGGACGAGACCGACACCGTGATCGTGCAGGTGGCGATGGAACTCAAGCGCCTGCACTCCATCACCGACGACACCTATGCCCGCGCGCTGGCCCTGCTGGGCGAGCGCACGCTGGTGGAGCTGACCGCGCTGGTGGGCTACTACACCATGGTGGCGATGACACTGAACGCGCACGAGATTCCGCTGCCCGAAGGCGTGGCGCCCGCCTTTGCGCTGCCGCAGCACCAGGCGCGCGCATGACCGCGGCCGACACCCTGCTGACCGGCTGGGACTGCCACGCCCACCTGTTCGGCCCCTACGACCGCTACCCGCTGGCGGCCGACCGCAGCTACACGCCACCCGAGGCGCCGCAGGCCGACTATGCGGCGCTGCTGCAGCGCCTGGGCCTGGGCCATGGCGTGCTGGTGCACCCCAGCGCTTACGGCACCGACCTTTCACTGCTGCTGGACACCTTGGCCGAACGGCCGGCCTGGCGCGGCGTGATCGTCACCCGGCCCGGCGACCTGCCCACGCTGCAAGGCCTGCACGCACGCGGCGTGCGCGCGGCGCGCTTCAGCCACCGCAGCGGCGCGGGCGGCAACTTTGCCGGCAGTGCCAGCCTGGCCGACCTGCAGGCTCTGGCGCCCGCGCTGGCCGATGCCAGCCTGCATGCCGAGCTGTGGACCGACACCGCCGCCCTGCCCGCCATCGCCGACACCCTCCGCGCGCTGCCGGTGCCGGTGGTCATCGACCACATGGGCGGCTTCGACCTGCAGGCCGGCCCGCAGGCGCCGGGCTTTCAGGTGCTGCGCCAGCTGCTGGCCGAAGGCCGGGTGCATGTGAAGCTGTGCGTCTACCGCAACCTGCCCGGCCAGGCCCTGACGCCCGAGAGCGGCCAGGCCGCCCTGCCCTTCCTGCAGGCCCTGCTGCAGGCCAATCCGCAGCAGCTGCTGTGGGGCAGCGACTGGCCGCACCTGCGCGTGCAGCCGGTGCCCGATGCGAATGCGCTGCTGCAGTGGTTGAAGGACGGTGTGGCTGACGACGCCGTGCTGCAGCACATCCTTCACCACAACCCGCAGCGGCTGTACGGCTGAGAGCCGCCGGCAACGGCTGAACGGCCAGACGACAAAAAGCCGGCGCAAGCGCCGGCTCTTCATGCCTGGGTCAGGCGAAGTCGATTACTTCGTGCCACCGGTGGTCGGCTGGGTGCCGTTGTTTTCCATCGTGCCGGTGCCACGGGGGTTGGTGTTGCTGTTGTTGGTGGTGCTGCCCATGGCCGGGGTGCTGCCCTTGGTGGACGACATGCCCGACGAAGAGCCCGAGGTGCTGTTCGTCTGGTAGGTGCCGTTGTTTTCCTTGGTGCCCGTGCCCATCGGGTTGGTGTTGCTGTTCATCGTGGTGGGCTTGCCGGCCTTCTCGCGCATGGCCTTGCCGTGCTTCTTGTCCATCTTGCCGTCGGCGGCGGTCATGCCGTTGGCGGTGTCGGCGTGGGCGCCGCTGCTCAGCTGGTTGTTGGTGGTGCCGGGCACCGCGGTGGCCGAGCCCTGAGCGTGGGCGATGCCGAAGGTGCCGGCGAGGGCGGCGGCGGCGATGAGGCTGGTGATGCGCTTGTTCATGTGTCTTGCTCCGTCAGTGGTTGTGGGGTACCGACCGATGTCGATCGGCCTGAGTGCACTCTAGGAGCCGGGGCTCGCCCCACGCGTCGGGCACCCCCGCCGCCGCCTGTAGGACAGGGGCGCCGCCGTGCGTGGGGCGCCCTGCCCTTCACTGCCAGCCGAAGCGCCGGCTGTAGAAGGCCTTCATCGCCTGCGTGAGCCCCATGTAGCCCAGCAGGATGGCCGCCAGGATGGGGAAGTAGGTCCACGGCAGCGCCTGCAGCTTGAAGTAGTGCGCCAGCGGACCCATCGGCAGGAAGATGCCGATGGCCATGATCAGCAGCGTCATCGCCATCAAGGCGCCACCCGGCCGGCTTTGCAGGAACGGGATGCGGCGGGTGCGGATCATGTGCACCACCAGCGTCTGCGTCATCAGCCCTTCGACGAACCAGCCCGACTGGAACAGCGTCTGGTGCTCGGGCGTGTTGGCTTTGAACACCCAGGCCATCACCATGAAGGTGATGATGTCGAACACCGAACTCACCGGCCCGAAGAACAGCATGAAGCGGCCGATGTCCGCCGGGTTCCACTGCTGCGGCTGGGCCACCAGCTCGGGGTCGACGTTGTCGAACGGGATGGCCACCTGCGAGAAGTCGTACAGCAGGTTCTGCACCAGCAGGTGCATCGGCAGCATCGGCAGGAACGGGATGAAGGCGCTGGCCACCAGCACCGAGAACACGTTGCCGAAGTTGGAGCTGGCCGTCATCTTGATGTACTTGAGCATGTTGGCGAAGGTCTTGCGCCCTTCCACCACGCCCTCCTCCAGCACCATCAGGCTCTTTTCCAGCAGGATGATGTCGGCCGCCTCCTTGGCGATGTCCACCGCCGAATCCACCGAGATGCCGATGTCCGCCGCCCGCAGGGCCGGCGCGTCGTTGATGCCGTCACCCATGAAGCCCACCACATGGCCGTTGGCCTTGAGCGCCCGCACGATGCGCTCCTTGTGGGCCGGCGTGAGCTTGGCGAAGATGGCATGCGACTCGACCGACAGCGCCAGCTCCGCGTCGCTCATGCGCTCCACGTCCGAGCCCAGCACCGTGGCCTCGTCCTTCAGGCCCACCTCGCGGCAGATCTTGGCCGTGACGCGTTCGTTGTCGCCGGTGAGCACCTTCACCTTCACGCCATGCTCGGCCAGGGCCTGCAGCGCCGGCCGGGTGGAAGACTTCGGCGGATCGAGGAAGGCCACGTAGCCGATCAGCGTCAGCCCCGCTTCGTCGGCCACGCCATAGGTCTGCTGCGTGGGCGGCAGGTCCTTGGCGGCCACGGCCACCACGCGCAGGCCGTCGTCGTTCAGGGCAGCGGTCACACGGCGCACGCGGGCGAGCAGCTCAACGGTCAAGGGCTCGTCCACGCTGCCATGGCGGGCCTGGCTGCACACGGCCAGGATCTCCTCTACCGCGCCCTTGCAGATCAGGCGGTGGTGGTCGTCACGCTCGGCCACCACCACCGACATGCGGCGGCGCTGGAAGTCGAACGGGATCTCGTCCACCTTGCGGAAGTTGGCGGCCGGCGCCAGCGCGCGGTCCACCTCGGTGTGCTCGAGCACGGCCACGTCCAGCAGGTTCTTCAGGCCCGTCTGGTAGTGGCTGTTGAGGTAGGCGGCTTCCAGCACTTCGTCAGAAGGCTCGCCCCAGATGTCGGTGTGGCGCGACAGGAAGATGCGGTCCTGCGTCAGCGTGCCGGTCTTGTCGGTGCACAGCACGTCCATCGCGCCGAAGTTCTGGATGGCGTCCAGCCGCTTGACGATGACCTTGCGCCGCGACAGCAGCACCGCGCCCTTGGCCAGCGTGGAGGTGACGATCATCGGCAGCATCTCGGGCGTCAGGCCGACGGCGATGGACATGGCGAACAGGAACGCCTCGGTCCAGTCGCCCTTGGTGAAGCCGTTGATGAACAGCACCAGCGGCGCCATCACGAACATGAAGCGGATGAGCAGCCAGGCCACCTGGTTGACGCCGGCCTGGAACTGCGTGGGCGTGCGGTCGGTGGCGGTGGCGCGCTGGGCCAGCGCGCCGAAGTAGGTGGCGCCGCCGGTGCCCACCACCACCGCGGTGGCCGAGCCCGAGACCACGTTGGTGCCCATGAAGACGATGTTCTCCAGGTCCAGCGGGTTGGCGGTATCCAGCGCCTGGTGCACCGCGAACTTTTCCACCGGCAGCGATTCGCCGGTCATCGCAGCCTGGGCCACGAACAAGTCCTTGGCCGACAGCAGCCGGCAATCGGCCGGGATCATGTCGCCGGCCGACAGCAGCAGCACGTCGCCCGGCACCAGGTCGGCAATCGGCAGCTCCACCGTCTGCGCCGGCTGCGGATGCAGCCGCACCTCGAAGAACATGCGCGCTTCTTCGGCCGCGTCTTCGGCCAGGTCGCGGCGCAGCACCGTGGCGGTGTTGCTGACCATGGCCTTGAGCTGGTCGGCCGCCTTGTTGGACCGCCGCTCCTGCACGAAGCGGATGGCCACCGACAGCACCACCATCGAGCCGATGACGAGGGTGGCCTTCATGTCCTCGGTGACGTAGCTGACCACGGCCAGCAGCGTGAGCAGCAGGTCGAAGGGCGTGCGGTAGCAGTGCCACAGGTGCAGCCACCAGGGCGGCGCCTTGTCCTGCTCCACCAGGTTGTGGCCCACGCGTTGGCGGATGGCCTCGGCCTGCGAGGCGCTGAGGCCATCGGCATGCGAGCCCAGGCGCTGCAGCAGCGCGGCAGGCGCCTCGGTGGCGGCACGGGCCAACGTGGGGCCCAGGGCGGGCGGCAGCGCCTGGCCGGGGCTGGCCTCGCGCAGGCTTTCCAGCATCAACAGCCGGCGGAAGTGGCGGCCGATGCCGCGGCTGCGAACAAAGCTCGCGAAGAGCGCTTGAAGGGTGGCGATGGCCATGGTCTGCTCCCTCGGCCGCCGCCCGCTGTGGTTCACAGGCGCAGGCTCGGCCCTACACCGACCCTGCGAAGGGTCGAAGCAAGTACAAGCGGAGTGCGGGACCCGGCCCGCAGCCAATGCTGGGCCGGAAGTGCCGCCTTCCGCCGGATGAAGATCCGGCGAAGGCGGCGCAGCGCGTGAAGGCGCTAGGCCACCATGCCGGACGAGTGCCGCCTGGGCGGGCAACTGTCACTGTCCACGGGTGGTGTTCCGAAGTGGGGAAGCCGGCACTCTACTGCGCGCCATGCGGCACTGCAACATAGGTCAGCGGCTGAAGCGTGCTGCAGGCTGTCGGGTAGCTGTCGGTGATGCGCGGCCGCTGCGTGCAAGATCCCTTCAGCCGGCCTTTTGCACCTTCACGCCGCCGGCGCGCAAGGCCGTGAGCACCTTGGTGCTTGTGTGCGCAGGCACCACCAGCATCGACAGCTCACGCATCGGTGCGATGACGTAGGCCGAGGCGCTGAGCAGCTTCTCGGCGGAGGCCAGCACCACCGTTTCCGCGGCGCGTGCATGCAGCGCGCGCTTGACGTCGGCTTCTTCGGCATCGCCCGTGCTCAGCCCCGCTTCGGGGTGCACGCCAGTGACGCCCATGAAAAACAGATCGGCACGAAAGCGCGCGGCCGCCTCGATCACCGAGGCGCCCACGTTCACCATCGAGTGCCGGAACAGCCGGCCGCCCAGCATGAGGATGTCGATCCGCGGGTGCGCCGCCAGCGCCACGGCCACGTTGGGGCTGTGGGTGATGACCGTGGCGCGCAGGTCGGGCGGCAGGTGGCGCGCCAGCTGCAAGGCCGTGGTGCCGCCATCGAGGATGACCACCTGGCCGGGCTGGATCAAGCCGGCGCCGTAGCGCGCCAGCGCTTCTTTGTCGTCGGACGACACCTGCTGGCGCAGCTGCAGATCGCCGGTGGCGACCGAGGCCGGCAGCGCCCCGCCGTGCACCCGCTGCAGCTTGCCCAGCTGCGCCAGTTCGCGCAGGTCGCGGCGGATGGTGTCTTCCGAGATGCCCAGCTCAGCGGCCAGATCGGCGGCGACGACCTGGCCCTGCGTGGACAGGCGGCTGAGGATGAGCTGTTTGCGCTGGGCGGTGAGCATGGCGTCGATGGTCTCTTGCGCACATGAACGTG
>NZ_CAXFDV010000723.1:0-11937 GCF_964001545.1 uncultured Aquincola sp. | reverse complement strand
CTCGCCCTCGAAGACTGGTGCGCCGTGATCCTCATGGCCGCGCTGGTGCTCATCACCTTCGCCAACGTGGTGGTGCGCTACTTCAGCAACCAGTCCTTCGCCTGGACCGAGGAGATCTCGGTCTTCCTGATGATCGTGATGACGCTGGTCGGCGCCTGCGCCGCCGTGGCGCGCGACAGGCACATCAAGATCGAGTACCTGCTGGAAGTGGGCAGCGCTGCGCGCCGCCTGCGGCTGCGGCGCTTCGGGGCGCTGTGCACCAGCGGCTTTTTCCTGCTGCTGGCCGGCCTGAGCGTGCGCATGGTGTGGGACGAGTTCCGCTACGGCGAAACCACACCCGCGATCGGCCTGCCGTCGTGGTGGTTCTCCGTCTGGTTGCCGCTGCTGTCGCTGGCCATCGCCGGCCGCGCCCTGGGCCTGTATCGCCGGCTGGGCGCCCGATGATCGCGACCGCGCTGTTCCTGCTGTTCATCGGCCTGATGCTGCTGGGCGTGCCCATCGGCGTGGCGCTGGCCCTGGGCGGCTCTTTCGCCATCGGCTTGGCCAACCCGGACACGATGATGTTCGGCCTGCTGGCCGTGCCGCAGAACTTCTACGCCGGCCTGTCCAAGTACCCGCTGCTGGCCATCCCGATGTTCGTGCTGGTGGGCGCCATCTTCGACCGCTCGGGCGTGGCGCAGCGGCTGGTCAACTTCGCGCTGGCCATCGTCGGCCGCGGGCCGGGCATGCTGCCGCTCGTGGCCATCGCGGTGGCCATGTTCATGGGCGGCATCTCGGGCTCCGGCCCGGCCACCGCCGCGGCCGTGGGCGCGGTGATGATCGCGGCCATGCACCGGGCCGGCTACCCGCCCGCGTTCTCTGCCTCGGTGGTGGGCGCGGCGGCGGCCACCGACATCCTCATCCCGCCGTCCATCGCCTTCATCGTCTATTCGGTGCTGGTGCCGGGCGCTTCGGTGCCGGCGCTGTTCGCGGCCGGCATGGTGCCGGGCCTGCTGGCCGGCTTCGCGCTGGTGGTGCCGGCGGTGTGGCTGGCCCGCAAGCACGGCATGGGCATGCTGGAAGCGCACCTGCCGCGCCCGCCGTTCTGGCCCAGCCTGCTGCAGGCCAGCTGGGGCCTGGCGGCGCCGGTGCTCATCCTGGGCGGCATGCGGCTGGGCTGGTTCACGCCCACCGAGGCGGCGGTGGTGGCGGTGGTCTACGGCCTCTTCGTCGGCATGGTGGTGCACCGCACGATCGGCGTGCGCGACCTCTTTCCCATCCTGCGTGAAGGCGCCGAGCTGTCGGCGGTGATCCTGCTGGTGGTGTCGCTGGCGGGCATCTTTGCGTATGCGCTGTCCACGCTGTCCATCATCGATCCGGTCACCCGCGCCATCGTCAACTCGGGCCTGGGCGAGTACGGCGTGCTGGCGCTGCTGATCACGGTGATGATCGTCGCCGGCATGTTCCTGGATGGCGTGTCCATCTTCCTGATCTTCGTGCCGCTGCTGCTGCCCATTGCCAACCATTACCACTGGGACCTGGTGTGGTTCGGCGTGCTGCTCACGCTGAAGGTGGCGCTGGGCCAGTTCACGCCGCCGATGGCGGTGAACCTGATGGTGTCCTGCCGCATCGCCCGCGTGCGCATGGAAGCCACGGTGCCCTGGGTGGGCTGGCTGCTGGCCGCCATGGGCAGCGTGATGCTGCTGGTGATCGTGTTCCCCGAGCTGGCGCTGTGGCTGCCGCGCCGTTTGGGATATTGAGTCAACGAGGAGACGACGATGAAACGACGTGCGATGAACGCCGCCCTGTCCGCCCTGGCGGTGGCTGCGCTGGGCCTGCTCGGCCCCGCGGCCCAGGCCCAGAACTACAAGGCCGAATACAAGCTGTCCACCGTGGTGGGCACGGCTTTTCCGTGGGGCAAGGGCGGCGAGATCTGGGCCGAGCTGGTCAAGCAGCGCACCAATGGCCGCATCAACATCAAGCTGTACCCGGGCACGTCGCTCGTGCAGGGCGACCAGACGCGTGAGTTCACCGCCATCCGCCAGGGCGTGATCGACCTGGCCGTGGGCAGCACCATCAACTGGTCGCCGCAGGTCAAGGAACTCAACCTGTTCTCGCTGCCCTTCCTGATGCCCGACTACGCGGCGATGGACGCCATCACCCAGGGCCCGGTGGGGCAGGACCTGTTTGCGCTGGTGGAAAAGGCCGGCGTGGTGCCGCTGGCCTGGGGCGAAAACGGCTACCGCGAGATCAGCAACAGCAAGCGCGACATCCGCAAGCCCGACGACATGAAGGGCCTGAAGATCCGCGTGGTGGGCTCGCCCCTCTTCATCGACACCTTCACCGCGCTGGGCGCCAACCCCACGCAGATGAGCTGGGCCGACGCCCAGCCCGCGCTGGCCAGCGGCGCGGTTGACGGGCAGGAGAACCCGCTGTCCATCTTCACCGCCGCCAAGCTGCCCACGGTGGGCCAGAAGCACCTGACGATGTGGGGCTACGTGGCCGATCCGCTGATCTTCGTCGTCAACCGCGACGTGTGGCAAAGCTGGACGCCGGCCGACCGCGAGATCGTCAAGCAGGCCGCCATCGACGCCGGCAAGCAGGAGATCGAGCTGGCCCGCAAGGGCCTGGCCGAAGCCGACCCGGCGGTGCTGAAAGACATCGCAGCCGGCGGCGTGACGGTCACCCGCCTGTCGCCTGCTGAACGTGAGGCCTTCGTCGCCGCCACCCGGCCGGTGTATGACAAGTGGAAGAGCAGCATCGGCGCGCCGCTGGTGACCAAGGCCGAGCAGGCCATCGCCGCGCGCAAGAAGTAAGCGGCGTGCAGCCCGGGGCAGGGCGGCGTTAGGGATTGCAAAATTTAACGACTGCGTCACAGCCCGACGCGATAGTTCACGCTCCTACAAGCAGTACCGAGGAGTAAGACATGTTCCACGCCCGACCCCTGGCCGCCCTGGCGCTGGCCGCCGCCACGCTGGCCTCGCCGCTGGCCGCGCAGGCCGCGCTCAACACGCTGGACGGCAAGGCGCCGCTGGTCATCGCCCACCGTGGCGCCAGCGGCTACCTGCCCGAGCACACCCTGGGCGGCTACGAGCTGGCGGTGAAGATGGGCGCCGACTACATCGAGCCCGACCTGCAGCTCACCAAGGACGGCCAGCTGGTGGCCATGCACGACACCACGCTGCAGCGCACCACCAACGTGGCCGATCTGTATGGCAAGCGCAATGGCGCCTACAACGTCTCTGACTTCACGCTGGCCGAGATCAAGACGCTGACCGTCAAGCCCACCGGCGGCCTGGCCTCCACCAGCTACAACGGCTTCACGCCCAGCTCGGCCGATCCGTACCGCGTGCCCACCTTCCAGGAAGTGATCGACCTGGCCAAGTCGCAGAGCGCGCTCACCGGCCGCCAGATCGGCATCTACCCCGAAGCCAAGCAGGCCGACCCGCTGATGGAGGACCTGATCCTCAGCACCCTGGTGAGCAACGGCTACAAGGGCAGCGACAAGGTGTTCATCCAGTCGTTCAGCGCCGACACCATCAAGAGCATCCACGCCAAGCAGCAGGCGATGGGCGCCGACTTCCAGCTGGTGGTGCTGGGCAGCGCCAGCGCCATCAACACCCTGGGCCTGGCCAACATCGCCCAGTACGCCGATGGCGTGGGCGTGTCCATCACCAGCAACGGCATGGGCCAGAGCTTCATCGAGGCGGCGCATGCCAACCAGCTGAAGGTGCACGGCTACACCTTCAGCAAGTTCGACGACAGCGCCAGGCAGCAGTACCTGGACTGGTACGGCTACGGCATCGACGGCGTGTTCAGCAACTACACCGACAAGGCGCTGGCCGCCCGCACCGAGTTCCTGGCCGCCGCGGTGCCCGAGCCCGGCACCTGGGCGATGTTCGGCCTGGGCCTGGCCGGCCTGGCGGTGTTCGGCCGCCGCCGTGCTGCCGCCGCCACGGCGGCCTGAGCAGCGGCTGCGATACCGTTGTAACCCCAGCCCCCGGCGGGGCTGATTTGCCCCTGCCGGCGGCGGTCCATCCGGGTTTGCGCCAACAATGCGGCCCATGGACCAGTTCAAAGCCATGCGCACCTTCGTGCGCGTCATCGACGAAGGCAGCTTTGCCGGCGCCGCCCGCTCGCTCGACGTGGCGCCGGCCGTCGTCACCCGCGTCGTCGCCGAGCTGGAGGGCCACCTCGGCACCCGGCTGATCAACCGCACCACGCGCCGCATCGCGCTCACCGAGATCGGCGAGCAGTACCTGGAGCGGGCGCGCCTGATCCTGGCCGAGGTGGAAGAGGCCGAAGCCCTGGCCAGCAGCGCCCAGCGCGAGGCGCGCGGCATCGTGCGGCTGCGCGTGCCGCCGGCCTTTGCGGTGCACCGGGTGGCGCAGCTGCTGCCGGCCTTCCACAAGCAGTACCCGCACGTCACGGTCGAGATCAACGCCTTCGGCGCGGTCGACGACATCGACGATTCGCAGGACATCACCATCCTGTGGAAGCGCGGCGCGCTGGACGGCGAATTCGTCGCCCGCCGCCTGGCCCGCAGCGAGGTGGTGCTGTGCGCCGCGCCCGAGTACCTGGACCTGCACGGCCGGCCCAGCCACCCGCGCGAGCTGAGCACGCACAAGATCCTGATTCCGCCGGTCTCGGAGATGCAGAACGGCCTGACCTTCTACCGTGGCGTGTGGAGCGAGGGCGAGCCCGAGGCCGAGGCGGTGTCGCTGGTGCGGCCCGGCCCTTCGCCGATGAGCTCGCTCAACACCGACGTGAACTACGCCGGCGCGCTGGCGGGCCTGGGCATCGCCGGGCTGCCGTCCTTCATCGCCGGTGATGCGCTGGTGGAGCAGGCGCTGGAGCGGGTGCTGCCGGAGTGGCAGCTGTTCACCTTCACGCTGTGGGCCTGCATGCCTTCGCGCAAGCATGTGCCGGCGCGCACGCGGGCGCTGCTGGAGTTTCTGGTCAGCAGCTTCGGCGGTGAAGACCGCGACCCCTGGCTGGAAGCCGCGGGCTGCCCGACGCTGGATTGCGAGGGCTCGGCCGCTTCAGCGCAGCGAATAGGCGATCTCGCCGCGCATGCCTGACAGCGGCTCGATCAGCGGCAGCAGCGGGCCCAGCTCGCGGTAGCGCCGCGCCACTTTGGTGGCGTAGGCGAAAAAGCGCGGCAGGTCCTCGGCGTACTTGGGCTTGCCGTCGCGGTGCTTGAGGCGGCAGAAGATGCCCAGCACCTTCAGGTGGCGTTGCAGGCCCATCCACTCCACTTGGCGCCAGAACTCGCCGAAGTCGTCGGGCACCGGCAGGCCGGCCTTGCGGGCCTGTTCCCAGTAGCGGGCGGCCCAGTCGATCTCGCGTTCTTCCTCCCACGAGATGAAGGCATCGCGCAGCATCGAGGCCACGTCGTAGCTCAGCGGGCCGCGCACCGCGTCCTGGAAGTCGAGGATGCCCGGGTTGGGGTCGCACACCATCAGGTTGCGCGGCATCCAGTCGCGGTGCACCGCCACCTGCGGCTGCGCCAGCGCGCTGTCGGCCAGCCGGCGGGTAACGTGGGCCCAGTGCTTGTGTTCCGTCTCGCCCCAGGTGACGCCGAATTCCTTGGCCACGCACCATTCAGGAAACAGCGCCATCTCGCGCTGCAGCAGCGCCTCGTCGTAGACGGGCAGGCCGCTCGCGTCCACCTGCTGCTGCCAGTGCACCAGGGCCTGGATGGCCTGGCGCATCAGCTGGTCGATCTGCTGCGGGCCGCCGTCCTGCAACGCTTGCAGGTACAGCTGGTTGCCCAGGTCGGTGAGCAGCAGGAAGCCGCGTGCCTCGTCGGCCGCCAGCACCTGCGGCGCATGCAGCCCGGCGCGCTGGATGCGGCCGGCGATGTCGATGAAAGGCCGCACGTCTTCCTGCGGCGGCGGCGCGTCCATCACCACGAAGCTGCGGTGGCCGTCGGCATCGACGCGGAAGTAGCGGCGGAAGCTGGCATCGGCCGAAGCCGGCCGCAGGCTGGGCAGCTGCAGACCATGTTGGGTGGCCAGCGGTGCCAGCCATTGCTGGAACTGGGCCTGGCGCTCGGCGCTGGGCCAGGCGATGTCGGGCGAAGAAGGCGCGGTCATAATCGATTCTACAAATCGCCCCGGTGTCGCCGATGCGGCTGCGCGCCGCCCCGCCGGGGTGGCGCGGCCCACGCGCCGGACGTTCCAGCCGACGTTGTCCCCGAGTTGCCTTTGACGCGCCCCAACCCTTCGCACCTGGCCTGGCTGCGCGCCTGCATGCCCACCCCGCTGGCGATGGCCGCCGCCCTGTGCTGTGCGCAGGCCGGGGCGCAGCCGGCGCCCGCCGCACCGGCGGCTTCCGCCGCTGCCGCCTCCTCGCCTGCCGCTTCTTCTCCTGCCGCGGCCTCAGCGACGCCCGCTGCCGCTGCGGCCAGCCCCGCCGGCCAGCCGGTGCTGCTGCAGGCCGACCGCATCAGCGGCCGCCCCGACCTGGACGCCGTGGCCGAAGGCAATGCCGAGCTGCAGCGCGGCCCGCTGACCATCCGCGCCGACAAGCTCAGCTACGACAGCGTGGGCGACCTGGCCCGGGCACAAGGTAACGTGCGCATCACCCGCGGCGAAGACCGCTTCACCGGCCCCGAGGTGCAGATCCAGCTGCAGCGCTTCGAGGGCTACTTCCTGCAGCCCGAGTACTTCTTCCCGTCCACCGGCGCCGGCGGCAAGGCCGACCGCATCGACTTCATCGACGACCAGCGCTCGCAGCTGTGGGGCGCCACCTATTCGTCCTGCGGTGCCGACGGCACCGGCACGCCGGCCTGGCTGCTGAGCGCCGACCACATCAAGCTCGACCGCGAAGCCAACGAAGGCGTGGCCGAAGGCGGCGTGCTGCGCTTTTACGGCGTGCCCATCCTGGCCGCGCCCAGGCTCAGCTTTCCGCTGACCGACGAGCGCAAGTCGGGCTGGCTGCCGCCTTCGTTCGACGTGGACAACAAGAGTGGCCTGGGCCTGGGCGTGCCCTACTACTGGAACATCGCGCCCAACCGCGACGCCACCATCACGCCCACGGTGATGACGCGCCGCGGCTTTGCGGCCGAGGCGCAGTTCCGCTACCTGGAGCCCAGCTTCCGCGGCGAGATCGACCTGCATGCGCTGCCCGACGACCGCGTGACCAACACGTCGCGGCACGCCATCCGGCTGTTCCATGAGGGCGATGCGCCGCAGGGCATCCACTACGCGGTGCGCAGCCTGCGGGTGTCCGACGACCAGTACTGGAAAGACTTCTCCAGCCAGGCCAGCTCATGGACGCCGCGGCTGCTGGCCACCGACCTGCAGGCCGACCGCAGCTTCCGCTGGAACGGCATCGACGCCACCGCCTACGCCCGCGTGCAGCAGTGGCAGGTGCTGCAGCAGGACGACGCGCGCATCGTGGCGCCGTACCAGCGCAGCCCGCAGCTGGGCCTGCGTGGCAGCAGCGCGCTGGGCGGCGGCTTCGAGGCCGCGTTCGAGACCGAGATCAACCACTTCAGCCGGCCCACCAACGGCCAGCTCGACCTGCTGCCCACCGGCACCCGGCTGCATGCGCTGGGCAGCATCAGCCGGCCCTGGCGCGGCCCGGGCTGGTGGCTGGTGCCCAAGGTGGCGGTGAACGCCGCGCAGTACCAGATCGACCGCTCGGCCGGCGGCCTGTACGACAGCAGCTCGCGCACCATTCCCACCGTCAGCGTCGATGGCGGCATGGTGTTCGAGCGCCAGGCCACCTGGTTCGGCCAGGCCATGCGCCAGACGCTGGAGCCGCGGCTGCTGTACGTCAACACGCCCTATCGCGAGCAGCGCAACACGCCCAACTTCGATGCCTGGGGCAAGGACTTCAACGCCGTCTCGGTCTACAGCGAAAACGAGTTCTCCGGCGTCGACCGCGTCTCCGACAGCAACACGCTGACGGCCGGCGTCACCACGCGCCTGCTGGACGCCACCACCGGCGTCGAGAAGCTGCGCCTGGGCGTGGCGCAGCGGCTGCAGTTCCGCGACCAGCGCGTGGTGGCCAACCCCGATGGCACGCCCAACATCGATTCGGTGCCCGAGGGCGCGCCCGACACCCAGCGGCTGTCGGACCTGCTGCTGTTCGGCACCGCCACGCTGTCGCCCCGGTGGATGGTGGACGGCGCCGTGCAGTACGACCCCGAAAGCCGGCGCACCGTGCGTTCGCTGCTGTCCACCCGCTATTCGCCCGGGCCGTTTCGCACGCTCAGCGCCAGCTATCGCCTCACCCGCAACCTCAGCGAGCAGCTGGAGCTGGGCTGGCAGTGGCCGCTGTTCCGCCGCAGCGCCGAGCAGGCCCGCGCCAACGCAGGCGCCGGTGCCTGCAGCGGCACGCTGTATGGCGTGGGCCGCCTGAACTACAGCCTGCGCGACAGCCGCGTCACCGATTCCATCGTGGGCATGGAGTACGACGCCGGCTGCTGGATCGGCCGCGTCGTGGCCGAGCGGCTGTCCACCGGCCGCAGCGAAGCCACCACCCGGCTGCTGCTGCAGCTGGAGCTGGTCGGCCTGTCACGCCTCGGTTCCAACCCGCTCAAGGTCTTGAAGGACAATGTGCCCGGCTACCGCCTGCTGCGCGAAGACCGTGACGGCGGCGACGACGCGGCCGCCCAGGCCGCCTTCTGACCTCCGCCGACCCCCCTGCTGAACCCGCCTCCCGCTCGATGAAACAAGCTTTGCTCTCGAAGGCGCTGGCCTTCACCCTGTGCTGCGGGGTCGTCGTCTCCGCCTCGGCCCAGATCGCCGCGCCTGGCCGCGTGCCCGTGCGCCAGGCCGACCACATCGCGGCCATCGTCAACCAGGAACTGGTCACCGCCTTCGAGGTGGAACAGCGCCTGGCCCGCGTGCGGGAAGAAGCGGCCAACGCCCGCCAGACACTGCCCGACGAAGCCGAGCTGCGCAAGCAGGTGCTCGAGCTGCTGATCGAAGAACGCGCCATCCTCAGCTTCGCGCGCGACAGCGGCGTCAAGATCGAGGACCCGGAGCTGGACCGCGCGGTGGCCGGCGTGGCCGCGCAGAACCAGCTCACGATGGCCCAGCTGCGTGAGCGGCTGCGCCGCGAGGGGCTGGACTACACCCGCTTTCGCAACAACCTGCGCGACCAGATGATGATCGAGCGGGTGCGCGAACGGGAAGTGCAGTCGCGCATCAAGATCAGCGACGCCGAGATCGACGCCGCCATCGAGCGCCAGCGCCAGCAGGCCGCGGCGCAGCCTGAGATCGACATCGCCCAGGTGCTGGTGACGGTGCCCGAAGGCGCCAGCGACGCCGTGGTGGCCGAGCGCCGCGCCAGGGCCGAGGCGGCGATGGCCCGCATCAAGGCCGGCGAGCCGTTTGCCACCGTGGCCCGCGAGGTGTCGGAAGACGCCAACCGCGAGCGTGGCGGCCAGATCGGCCTGCGGCCCGTGGCCCGCCTGCCCGACGTGTTCGTGACCGCGGTGGCCAACCTCAAGGCCGGCGAAGTGGCGCCCACGCTGCTGCGCACCGGTGCCGGCTTCCACATCCTGAAGGTGGTCGACCGCAAGGACGGCGGCGCGCTGCAGGTCACGCAGACGCATGCCCGCCACATCCTGCTGCGGCCCTCGGCCCAGGTGCCGGCCGAGGTGGCCGTGCGCCGGCTGGAAGAGTTCCGCCAGCAGATCGAAAGCGGCAAGGCCAGCTTCGAGGCCCTGGCCCGCGCCAACTCCGAGGACGGCAGCGCGCCGCTGGGCGGCGACCTGGGCTGGACCTCGCCGGGCAGCTTCGTGCCTGAGTTCGAGGAGGCGATGAACCGCCTGCCGCTGGGCGGCATCTCGGCGCCCGTCACCTCGCGCTTCGGCGTGCACCTGATCCAGGTGGTCGAGCGCCGCGTGGTCAACGTCGACCCCAAGCAGCTGCGCGAGCAGGCCCGCAATGCGCTGCGCGAGCAGAAGTTCGACGACGCCTACAACGAGTGGGTGCGTGAGCTGCGCGCCCGTGCCTACGTCGAGCTGCGCGAAGCGCCCCAGCAGCCTTGAAGCACATCGCGCGCAAGCGCTTCGGGCAGCACTTCCTGTCCGACGGCTACGTGATCGAGGCGATCGTCGACGCCATCGACCCGCAGCCAGGCCAGGCGCTGGTGGAAATCGGCCCCGGCCTGGGCGCCATCACCCAGCCGTTGAAGGCGCGCTGCCAGCAGCTCACCGTGGTCGAGCTGGACCGCGACCTGGCCGCCCGCCTGCGCAAGCAGGACGGCCTGACGGTGGTCGAGTCCGACGTGCTGAAGGTGGACTTCGCCGCGCTGCAGGCCGAGCGTGGCCAGCCGCTGCGGGTGGTGGGCAACCTGCCGTACAACATCTCCACGCCCATCCTCTTTCACCTGCTGGGCGCGGTGCAGGCGGTGCAGGACCAGCACTTCATGCTGCAGAAGGAAGTGGTCGACCGCATGGTGGCCGAGCCCGGCAGCAAGGCCTACGGCCGGCTGTCGGTGATGCTGCAGTGGCGCTACCACATGGAGCTGGTGATCGACGTGCCGCCCGAAGCCTTCGATCCGCCGCCGCGGGTGGAGTCGGCCGTGGTGCGCATGCTGCCCTGGCCCACGCCGGCGGCGGTGGACGTGGCGCGGCTGGAAGAGCTGGTGGCGGTGGCTTTCTCGCAGCGGCGCAAGGTGCTGCGCAACACGCTGGGCCACTGGCTGGAAGAACGTGGCTTTGCCGGCGACTTCGACCTGGCGCGCCGCGCCGAGGAAGTGCCGGTGGCCGAGTTCGTGGCGCTCGCGGCTGCCGTCTGAAAAGCACAACGGCGGCCCGAGGGCCGCCGTTGTCAGTAAAAAGATTCGACGAAGCGCTGCCTCAGGCAGCGTTCAGCCACATCGCGGTATCGAAGGCGCTGCTCATCATCGGCATGTTCATGCCGAAGTTGTTGTTCGCAGCCGCCTTGGAAGTGCTCTTCGGCTTGGCAGTCGTCGTCTCTTGGGCCGTCTCAGCAGCCCGCTCCCATGACCCGTTTTCCTGGGAGCGGGCTACTGAAAAGAATAAAAACATCGGAACGGTATCTTCCGATCGGCCCAGAAGTCTGCGGCATCCCGGAACACGTCGAGCAGCTGCTCGCGCGCTTCGCGGTCGAAGCGGGCGTTGTCGGGCAGCTGTTCGAGCACGACCACGAAGCCGGGCTGCGTGCCCGACTTGTGGACCAGGTCCGTCATGCAGTCGTAGAGGGCGTCCAGGTTCTTGCCGAAGTGCGCCGGGAACAGGAAGGACTCGGCAATGGCCTCCAGCACTTCCTGTTTCGACTGAGCGTTGCTCAGGTTCGCGTACAAGAAATGCTGCCCGACCTCCTGGGCGGACTTCATGAGGTCATCGACGCGGTAGGCGCGGATGGCCTGGACGATGTTCGGACGGACGGTCTGCAAGAGCATGGTCGCGATCCTCCTGGGTTCAAGAGCTGGAAACGTCGGTCACTGCGCAATCCGGCGAAAGCTCGCGTAGTGGTCGTCGGTGTAGTAACAGGCTTCCGGTTGGGTGGCTTGCTGACCGCCACACACGATGCGCCGTGCGCCGCGGTTGCGTGCGCCCGGTGTCTTGACCGTGTATTCGCGGTAGTAACCTCTCGCCTGTCGGGGCAGCAGGCGTTCGCGGTTGCCGAACACACTGCCGTCCTTGTCGTGCGGGAAGGGGCCACCAGCCCGGATGAGGCGTTCCGTGTGCTGTGCCTCGGCAGGCAGCTGCGACAAGCTGACGACGCTGCTGACGGCGGCACCCGGCTCCTGAGGCGATGGCTTGGCAAGCGAGACCGAAGCCGAGCCTGCCAACATCACCGCGGCCCCGAGGGTGAGCCCCAACTTGCGGAGGCGCTGCACCAAAGAAGACCGTTGGGCCTGAGTCACGGGGTTAACCCTGAAACCTGAAAGCCGGAATGGTACCGACTCAGGTGCAAAAGCTCAAGCCGATGCCTCAGTTTCGGGCAATGGCCTGAGGTTATGAGT
>NZ_CAXFDV010000722.1:0-7923 GCF_964001545.1 uncultured Aquincola sp. | reverse complement strand
TGTGGGCCTGCTTGTCCAGGTAGCGGGTGCGCAGGCGAAAGTCGATGCTGCTTTGCTGGCACTCGATGGTCAGCGACACCGCGCCGGCCAGCGTGGCTGCCAGCGGCTGTGCCCCGCCCATGCCGCCCAGGCCGGCGGTGAGGATCCAGCGGCCGGACCAGTCATTTTGGTAATGCTGGCGGCCGGCCTCGACGAAGGTTTCAAACGTGCCTTGCACGATGCCCTGGCTGCCGATGTAGATCCAGCTGCCGGCCGTCATCTGGCCGTACATGAAGAGGCCCTTGCGGTCCAGTTCATTGAAGTGGTCCCAATTGCCCCATTTGGGCACCAGGTTGGAGTTGGCGATCAACACCCGCGGCGCGTCGGC
Source organism: uncultured Aquincola sp. (assembly GCF_964001545.1). Classification (NCBI taxonomy): domain Bacteria; kingdom Pseudomonadati; phylum Pseudomonadota; class Betaproteobacteria; order Burkholderiales; family Sphaerotilaceae; genus Aquincola; species uncultured Aquincola sp. The sequence goes on along the minus strand of NZ_CAXFDV010000722.1, from coordinate 7,556 downwards.
ATGCGTCTGGAAGACGCCCACCGGCTTGCCCGACTGGATCAGCAGCGATTCGTCGGCTTCCAGCGCCTTGAGCGAATCCAGGATCTGGTCGAAGCAGGCCCAGTCGCGCGCGGCGCGGCCGATGCCGCCGTAGACCACCAGATGCCTGGGGTTTTCCGCGACCTCGGGGTCGAGGTTGTTCTGGATCATGCGAAACGCCGCCTCGGCCAGCCAGTTCTTGCAGTGCAGCTGGCTGCCGCGCGGCGCGCGGATCACGCGGCTGGCGTCGAAGCGGGGGTCGTTGCGCAGGGCCTGTTCGGCGGGGCTATCGGCGGCATTTTCGGCGTGGCTCACGGGCATTCTCCGGCGGCGGCGGGCAAGTTGTATAGACAACTATAGTGAAATCCGGGCCCGGATGGCAACGGGTTTCGTGCGCACACCGGCGCGCCGCCCTGCTGCAGGCGGCGGCTTGTCTAGACAAGCGCCGCAAGGGCCCGCCGCCGGTCAGGACGACCCGCCGGTCGCGGGCGGCGGTGCCACCGGCTGGGGCGCCGGCGCTGGCGGCTTGTCCGTCGGCTTGTCCGGCGGGTCCACGGCCGGCGTCAGGCCCAGGCAGATGTTCGTGCCGCGCGAGAGGATGCCGCTGCGGCGGCGGCCCGAGGGGTCGGTGCCGGGATCCACCGCCTCGTAACGGTCCAGCACCTGCGCCAGCTGACCCTGCAGGATGGCCAGTGAGGTGGCATCGGTGGCGCTTCGCCTGCTGCCGATCACGTTGGTTCGCGCTTCGGCCGAGGCGTAACGCTTGCGGTCGCCGATACACGCTCGCCGGCCGCGCCGTATGCTGCCCGGCTGCGCGCCGAGGGCTGGCCGCCCCCGGGGGCTACAGTGCCCGCATGAATCCTGACACCCTTGCTGCCGTGGCCAGCGCCCCGGCCGCCACCTTGCTGCTGGCCACCATCGTGGTGGTGAGCCTGCTGGGCCTGTACAAGGCACCGCAGCTGATCGAACGCAACCTGCTGCGGCCGCACGGCCTGGCCCGCCGCGGCGAATGGCACACGCTGGTGACCAGCGGCTTCATCCACGCCGACCTGCCGCACCTGGTGTTCAACGGCTTCACCTTCTGGGCCTTCGGCTTCGGGCTGGAGCGGCACCTGGGCACGACCCGCTTCGTGGCGCTATATGCCTTCGGCCTGCTGGCCAGCAGCCTGGCCACCTGGTTCATCCACCGCCGGCAGCCGGGGTACGCCAGCCTGGGCGCCTCGGGCGCCATCCTGGCGGTGCTGTTCGCGTCCATCATCGTGTTTCCGCAGTCGTCGCTGTTCATCCTGCCGATTCCGGTGCCCATCCCGGCCCCGCTGTTCGCGCTGGGCTACCTGGGCTTCAGTCTGTGGGCGGGGCGCAGCCAGGGCGGGCGCATCAACCACGACGCACACGTGGCCGGTGCGGTGGCCGGCGTGCTGTTCATGGCGCTGGCGCAGCCCGGCAGCATCGGCCGCGCCCTGGCGGCGTGGTGGTCTTGACGGCACGGTTGCAACGCGGGGCCGAGCGGCGTAGAAAGGGTGGCCTCTTCACTCCTGCGGAGGACACCCCATGGACAAGCAACTGCACCTGCTGGAAAGCTTCCAGGCCCAGGGCTCCGACGGCGCCCACTACAAGGTGATGGGCTACGAGCACCTGGTGCGCGACCCCTCGCTGAATGAAGCGGTGGCCAGTTGGGAGCCCACCGGCCAGACCGAATACCGGCTGGACGACGGACGCCTGGTGATGCCGACCCGCGACGGCGCGCTGCGCATCGACCAGACCGGCGTGACGCTGATGCGCTGACGCCAAGCCGCCGGCGCCGGGCGCAGGCACGGCGGCTGCCGCAGGCCGGGCATGAACGCCGTCAAACCCCCGCTCGACGAAGCCATCCTGAACGAGCTGCGGCAGGTGTTCCATGCCGCCCGACAGGGCGACGTGGACCATCTGGCGCCGCTTTTGCGCGCCGGCCTGCCCGCCGACCTGACCAACGACGCCGGCGACAGCCTGCTGATGCTGGCGGCTTATCACCGCCATGCGCCGCTGGTGGCCCTGCTGCTGGCCCATGGCGCCGACACCGAGCGGCGCAACGACAAGGGACAGTCGCCGCTGGGCGCCGCCGCCTTCAAGGGCGACGAAGCCATCGTGGCCCTGCTGCTGCAGCACGGCGCCCCGGTGGACGCCACCGGCGCCGACGGCCGCACCGCGCTGATGTACGCCGCCATGTTCAACCGCGCCGTCATCGTGCAGCAGCTGCTGCTGGCAGGGGCCGACCCGGCCCGGCGCGACGCGATGGGCAGCACGGCGGCCGAGCTGGCGGTGAAGATGGGGGCGGGGGAGACGGCGGCGCTGCTGGGCTGAGCCGCGGCTGCCGCCCCAGGGGCGTCAACTTGGCTTGCTCACCAGCGCTTCGGCGACCACCAGCTCCTGCAGACCCTCGTCGACGCTCTTGCGCAGGGCCTTCACGGCCCGGTCCAGCTCCTCGAAGGTCGCGCTGCCGGCGGCCGCGTCCTTGGCCAGCGCGTCCAGCCTGCCGCGTTCGGCCTTCAGCGCCTTCAGCCGGGCCTGCAGCCGGGTCAGTGCGGCCGCCAGCGCTTCGGCAGCGCCGGGGGCCGGCGACGCCGCCTGCAGCGTCGCCAGGCGTGTTGCGGCATCCGCCAGCGACTGGTCGATGCGCTTGAGCTCCTCCTCGGTCACCCGGCTCATGGCCGGGGCACCGCCACCGCCGGTGATGCCCTTGGCCGCCGCCTCCACCGTGCGGCTGCCGAAGTAGAAGCTCACCACCGAAGTCAGCAGCGTGATCAGCGCCGTGATGATCTGCTTTTGCATGTCGACCGAGGCGGCGGGTGTTTCCATCGCCACCGGGTACAGCCGCAGCTCGGTGCCAACCACACCACTGGCAGGGGTGGCCACGGCCAACAGGTTGGCCTTGGCATAGCGCTGGATCTCGGCCTGGGCCTCGGCCGCGCCACCGGGCACCACCACCGTGGTGAGCGACTGCGTGGCCGTCTTGGGCTGCGGTCCCTCGCCGCTGAGGGCCTGCAGGCCGAACACCGCGAACAGCACCATCACGCCCACCGCCAGCAAAGAACGCAGTGAACCTGCAGGCAGGCCGAATGCTTCGTCCTTGACTGCCAGGCCCAGCCACTTGAACACCACCGCGATCAGCGCCAGCGCCGAGCCGAAGATCACCAGCATGCCGATGAACCAGAACGGGTTGCTGCGCACCGTGGCGTAGGCCGGCAACGTGAGCGCCAGCGTGAAGCCGAACACCAGCAGCAGCAGCCCCGAGGCCACCCACACCCCGGTGCGCCGCTGGTCGCCACCCGGATCGTTCTTTTCCGTTGCCATCCGCCCTCTCCCATCGACCGCCCGGAGCCGAGCGTAGACAAGCGGCTGCCGCCGCGCCTCCTCACAAACGAGGACGACGGCCTGTAGTGGTCCGTGGTCGGCGCAGTCGAATCCGGCCGCCCTGCTTCGTCGTGCGGTAGAAACAGACGCACCCCAGGAGCTGGAGATGACCGAAGAAGCCAAGGTGAAAGGCCCCGCCGCCTACTTCCCTTCCATCGAGAAGAAGTACGGGCAGCCGATCGCCCATTGGATGGACACCCTGCAGGCCATGGGCCCGCTCAAGCACATGGAGCTGGTGGCGCGCCTGAAGGCGGACCACCAGATGGGCCACGGGCACGCCAACGCGCTGGTGGCCGCCTTCCTGACGCGGTAAGCGGCTTCAGCGCACGCTGCGCGGATTCGGAATGCCCTCGATCGGGCACTCCTCAGTGCCCACCATCGGCCGGGTGATGGCCTCCACCGCGGCGCGGGTGGCGGCGGGGTCGGCCACCCACTGGCGGTAGAAGTCGTAGGGGCAGTCGGCCAGGCCGCGGTCGCCGTCGTCGGAGTTGATCAGGCCGGTGTAGCCGCGGTGCAGCAGCTTGAACAGGTGGTTCTCCGACTGGGCGTTCTTGCGGAAGTCGCGGATCAGTTGCTTGCTCAGCGCCGCGTACTGCACGCCGTTGTCTTCCTCGCCGCACTCGCCCAGCGTGCGGCCGTCGAAGCCGATCAGCGCGCTGTGGCCGAAGTAGCTGTAGACGCCATCGAAGCCCGCCGCATTGGCCACCGCCACGTAGCAGTTGTTGGCCCAGGCCATGGCCTTGGCCATCAGCACCTGCTGGTCCTTGGCCGGGTACATGTAGCCCTGGCAGCGCACGATCAGCTCCGCGCCCTTCATCGCGCAGTCGCGCCAGATCTCGGGGTAGTTGCCGTCGTCGCAGATGATGAGGCTGATCTTCAGGCCCTTGGGGCCTTCGCTCACATAGGTCTGGTTGCCCGGGTACCAGCCTTCGATGGGCACCCAGGGCATGATCTTGCGGTACTTCTGGACGATCTCGCCCTGGTCGTTCATCAGGATCAGCGTGTTGTACGGCGCCTTGCGCGGGTGCTGCTCATGGCGCTCGCCGGTCAGCGAAAACACGCCCCACACCTTGGCCCTTCGGCAGGCGTCGGCAAAGATGGCCGTCTCTTCACCAGGCACGGTGGCCGCGGTGTCGAACATCTCCTGCGGGTCGTACATGATGCCGTGGGTGCTGTACTCCGGGAACACCACCAGGTCCAGCCCCGGCAGGCCGCGCTTCATGCCCATCACCATCTCGCCGATGGCGCGTGCATTGGCCAGCACCTCGGCCCTGGTGTGCAGCCGGGGCATCTTGTAATTGACCACCGCCACGCCGACGGTGTCGTTGCTGCTGCTGATGTCGCCGTGGTTCATGCCTGCGCTCCTGCTGCCATTGACTGCGATGGCCGCATTGGGCCGCGCAAGGGCCCGGCCCGGACATACGTCGAATGACGTAGCGCGGGGCTCAGGCGTCCAGCATCTCGCGCACCTTGGCCAGCAGCACCGGCAGCTCGAAGGGCTTGGTCAGCACTTCCATGCGGTCTTCGGCCAGCGCATTGCCCAGCGCGGTGGTCTCGGCATAGCCGGTGATGAACAAGACCTTGAGCTGCGGTCGCAGCTCGCGGCCGGTGTCGGCCACCTGGCGGCCGTTCATGCCGCCGGGCAGGCCCACGTCGGTCAGCAGCAGGCCGATGGGCTCATGGCCCTGCAGCAGCTGCAGCGCCGCTGGGCCGTCGCGCACCGCCAGCACGCGGTAGCCGGCTTCCTGCAGCAGCTCGGTGATCAGGTGGCGCACTGCGTCGTCGTCGTCGATCAGCAGGATGGTCTCGCCCGCGCCACCGACCACCTTCAGCGGCACGGCAGGCTCGTCGGCTTCGGCCTCGCCCAGGTGCCGCGGCAGCAGCAGCGACATGCGGGTGCCCCGCCCCGGCGCGGAATCCACCACCACCTGCCCGCCCGACTGGCGCACGAAGCCATACACCATCGACAGGCCCAGGCCGGTGCCCTTGCCCAGCGGCTTGGTGGTGAAAAAGGGCTCGAACACCCGCTGCACCACCGCGGGCGGCATGCCGGTGCCGGTGTCGATCACGTCCAGCGCCACGTAGTCGCCGGCCGGCAGCGGGGGCGTGGGCGCGGCGTCGGCGGGCAGCGTCTGGTTGGCGGTGACCAGCGTCAGCGAGCCGCCGTCGGGCATCGCATCGCGGGCGTTGATGCACAGGTTGAGCAACGCGTTCTCGAGCTGCGACCCGTCCACCCGCGTGGCCCACAGCGCAGGCGACAGCTGCACCCGCACATGCACCGCCGGCCCCACGGTGCGGCCGATCAGGTCGGCCATGCCCTGCACCAGCCGGTTGATGTTCAGCGGTCGCGGGTCCAGCGTCTGCCGGCGCGAGAAGGCCAGCAGCCGCTGCGTCAGCGCCGCCGCCCGCCGCACCGAGGCATCGCCCATGTCCAGGTAGCGCAGCAGCGGCGGATCCAGCGGCGCGCGCCGGCGCACGATCTGCAGCGCACCGCCGATGGAGGCCAGCAGGTTGTTGAAGTCGTGCGCGATGCCGCCGGTCAGCTGGCCGATGGCTTCCATCTTCTGCGCCTGGCGCAGCTCGTCTTCGGTCTGCCTCAGCCGCGCGCGTGCCTCGCGCTCGTCGGTCACGTCACGGCCGGCCACGAAAACCTCGTCGCCGCTGACCACGCCGACCCACGAGACCCAGCGGCTGCCGGCCTGCCGGTGCGGGTGTCGCAGCACCACCGCGCTCTTGACCTGCTGGTCGATCAGCGCAAAGGCGTCCTGCAGCCGTTGCACTTGGTCGGGCTCCACGAACTCGGCAATGTGGTGGCCCAGCACGTCGGCCACTGAATAGCCCAGGATGCGATGGGCCGAAGGATTGGCGCGGCGGATGCGGGCCTGGCTGTCCAGCACCACCAGCAGGTCGGGCGACAGCTCCCACAGGCGGTTCAGCTCATTGGTTCGCTCGGCGATGCGGGTGTTCAGCGATTGGTTCACCGCCTCGAAGCTGCGCTCCACCGCCTTGCGTTCGGTCTGGTCGAGCAGCGAGCCGACGATGCGCACCACCTGCCCGGAAGGCCCACGGCTCACGCAGCCCCGTTCGCGCACCTCGATGTAGTGGCCATCGGCCTTGGCAAAGCGGTATTCCAGCGCGTACTCGTCCTGGTCACCGCCGATCAGCTGCTCAAAGAAGGCCCACACCCGGGCCCGATCCTCGGGATGCACCTGCGCAAGCCAGCCATCCACCGTGCCCAGCCGATGCGCCGCGGGGTAGCCGTAGCAGCGCTCGAAGGCCTCGTTCCAGCTGATGCGCCCCTGCGGCAGCGCCCAGTCGCGGATCACGTCGCTGGCCGCCCGCACCGCCAGGCGCAGGCGCTCCTCGACCTCGGTTTGCGCGGTGGTATTGCGCGACACGCACAGCACCGCCTTGACCGCACCCTCGCCGGCCAGCATCGGCGTGAGCACGTTGTCCCAGTACTCCGGGGCTTGCCCCGGCAGCTGGCTGGCGCCGTCGAAACGGCCCACCTGGCCACCCAGTGCCCGCTGCAAGGCGATCTGGCCTCGCCCGCTCACTTCCACTGGCAGCAACGGCAGCCAGGGCCGGCCGGCCACGTCGTCCTCGGGCACGCCCAGGGCCTGGCAGCCGGCCTGGTTCATGTGCAGCAAGCTGCCGTCGGTGGCGATGATCTTGATGCAGTCGACGCTGGCATTGAGCATCTCGGTCTGCATGCGCACGCGCTGCTGCAGGGCCTCTTCGCGCAGGTGGCGCTCATGCACGTCCACCAGCCACAGCAGGTGGCGGGGCCGCCCGGCTTCGTCGGCGGCTTGCGGCGCGGCATGGACCGACATCCAGCGCCAGCTGCCGTCGGCCTGCCGCACGGCATGGTCGCTGCCGTGACCATTTGATACCAATGAAACAACGTCCGTCCCCGGTGCACCCAGCACCTCGGCCAGGCGCTGTCCGGCAGCCACCGTGCGCCGCCACGCCGCATTGGCCTCCTGCACCAGACCCTGTTCGTCGACCACCGCGGCGGCGAGGGGACCTTCCAGACCATCACCCCTCGGTACAAGCATTTCTGGCATCCCCATCCTCACTTCTGATGAGGGGTGTACCACTTCAAACGCTTTGGGACAAGGCGGGGCATGCCGGGATGGCCCCGACGC
>NZ_CAXFDV010000721.1:0-4030 GCF_964001545.1 uncultured Aquincola sp. | reverse complement strand
GACCCGGACCTGGGCAGCCTGCTGGTCTGCTACACCAGCCATGCGATCAATGCCTCGCTGTTCCCGAAGCTGCCCTTCGATCCGCTGAAGGACTTCACGGCCATCAGCCTGGTGGCGCGATCGCCGCTGCTGCTGGTGACCCGGCCCGACTTTCCCGCCGCCAGCCTGCGCGAGCTGCTGGCCACGGCCAAGGGCCGGCCGCTGAGCCTCGGCGTGGCGGGTGTGGGCAGCGCCAACCACCTGGCCGGCGAGATGCTGAAGACGCAGGCCGGCTTGAGCGCCGTCTCGGTGCCCTACAAAGGCGCCGGACCGGCCTTGACCGATGCGATGAGCGGCCAGGTCGACCTGGTGTTCAGCAACGTTGCTTCGGCGCAGGAACTGGTCAAGGGCGGGAAGCTCAAGGTGCTGGCGGTGAGCACCGCGCAGCGCGTGGCCGCCTACCCCAACGCGGCGCCGGTGGCCGAGCTGTTCCCGGGCTTCGACTATGGCTCATGGTATGGCCTGCTGGGGCCCGCGGGCATCAAGCCGGCCGATGCGCAGCGGGTGGCCACTGCCGCCCGCGCGGCGGTGAACGGCGAAGCGATGCGCAAGCACCTGACCACCGAAGGCCTGGAGCCGGTGGGCAGCACCAGCGCCGAGTTCGCCACCTTCTTGCAGGAAGAGGTGGAACGCTGGCGCAAGGTGGTGCAGCTGACCGGGGCCAAGGTGGAATGAGCGCAGCAACCGTGTTGCAGCAGCGGCTTGCACAGCCGCAGGCGCTGCTGGCTCCGGGCGTCTACGACCCGCTGACCGCGCTGCTGGCCGAGCAGGCCGGCTTCGAGGCGGTGTACCTCTCGGGCGGCGCGGTGGCCTACAGCCTGCTGGGCCGCAGCGACGTGGGCCTGACCACCGCCACCGAAACCGCCGAGGTGCTGTCGCGCATCACCGACCGCATCCAGGTGCCGGTGATCGTGGACGGCGACACCGGCTACGGCAATGCGATCAACACCCAGCGCACGGTGCGCCTGCTGGAGCGGGCCGGTGCCGCGATGATCCAGCTGGAGGACCAGACCTTTCCCAAACGCTGCGGCCACCTGGCCGGCAAGGCGGTGGTGCCGGTGCAGGAGGCCCGCGGCAAGCTGCGCGCGGCGCTGGACGCACGGCGCTCGGCCGGCACGCTGATCCTGGCGCGCACCGATGCGGCCGGCGTGGAAGGCCTGGATGCGGCACTCGACCGCGCCGAGGCTTACGCCGACTGCGGCGTGGATGCGCTCTTCGTGGAAGCGCTGCGCACGCCCGAGGACATGGACCGTGCCTGCCGCCGGCTGGCCCACCGGCTGCCGCTGCTGGCCAACATGGTGGAAGGCGGCCAGACGCCGATCGAAAGCGCCGAGGAACTGGGCCGCCGTGGCTTTCGCATCGTCATCTTCCCGGGCGGCACGGCGCGCTTCGTGGTGCGGCAGCTGCAGCGCTACTTCGGCAGCCTGCGTGAGCACGGCAGCACGGCGCCGATGCGCGGCGAGATGCTGGACTTTGACGGGCTGAACGAGGTGATCGGCACGCCCGAATTGCTGGCGCGGGCGAAGGGCTACGAGGGCTGACGCACGCCGCGAATGGCTAGCGCGATCAATCGTAGGCCCGCGCTTCGGACCGCAGCCACGTATACGCCACCCCGATGCCCACCGTGCCGCCGTTGGTCTGGCGCACCAGGGGGCTGTCGCGGTTGGCGGCGCCGCTCACGTTGTCCAGGCGCGCAAAGCCGAACACGCGCCAGTCGCGGGTGAGGGCGGACGACAGCGTGGCCTGCAGGCGCCAGGTCACCAGGCCGCTGCTGGCCTGGTAGGCGGGGCGGTCGGCGGTGGCGTACTGCGGGGCCACGCCGTAGAGGGTGCGGTTCAGGCGCTTGTCGCCGATCACCGCGCTCACCGAGGTGCCCCAGCTCCAGCCGTTGTCCATGCTGCGGCGGTAGCCGATCTCCGGCTCCAGCGACCAGCCGCGGTGGGCCATGCCGTCGCTCAGGTCGAACACGCCGCGCAGCGGCAGGTCGGCACGGAAGCGGCCGCCCCAGGCTTCACCCAGCTTCCACTTGATGCGCGGGCCGAACTCCACCAGCGTGCCCAGGTCGGGCATGCCGCGGCGGGCGTCGATGTCCTTGGAGCTGGAGCCGAAGGCGCCGGCAAAGCCGATGTCCACTTCCACGTTGTCGGTCTTGACGGCGCGCACGCCCGCGGTTTGGCGGTCGGCCCGCAGGTACTTGCCGCGGTAGATGAAGAAGGGCAGCACCAGGCCGCGGCTCACATGCTCGTCGGCACCGGGGTAGGCCTGCTGGCGCACGCCGAAGCCCAGGCCGCCCACCTCCCACAGCGCCAGTCCTGCTTCGCTGTCGTCTTCCTGGGCATGGGCAAGGGGGCACAGCAGGGCGGCGCATGCCAGCGCCAGGGCGCGGGCGCGGGTCGGGTTCGATCGGGGCACGGGGCTTCCTCGGGGCAGTGGGTGAGCCCCGAGTATCCCGCCGCTCTGCGGCCACGGCCCAACTGTCAGCGTCGCTTGCGACTGGGCCGATGGACCAGCATCCCCGCCAGACCCAGCGCGAACAGGAGGTCGGTGCGGGGCTCCGGCACAGCCAGGATGGGTGTTTGCGTGCCGGTGAACACGCCGTCAGCGGTGAAGCTCACTGCGGTGACGAAAGCCGTCGTGTTGGCGGGGTCCAGACCCGCCGAGGTCTCGATGCCTGTCACCCGAAAGGCGGTGACGCCTCCCGGTGCAAAGCTGTAGGGGGTGCCGCCGGCCAGGTTCTTGCGCAGCAGCACCGGCTGACCGCCTTGCCAGCCATACAGGTCATACAACCCATCGCCGATGCCGGTGGGCAACGTGACGGATGCGAAGCTCGGATTGCCGCTGCCGATCGCGAAGTCGTAGCCGGTGGCGATGGCGGGGTCGATGTAGTACGTCTGTGCGGCTTTGACGGACAGGTTGAACTGGTAGACCCCGTCGGGCCGCAGCACCGGCAGGTTGACCAGCGGGCCGCCGGATTCGCGTGCAGTGAAGTCGGCATAAACGCGCGAGACAGCCTTCAGGTTTTCGTTGCGCGTGCGGCTGCTGCCGTCGCGCGTTTGCAAGACGCTGATCTCGATGACATACGCCTTGTTCAAGCTGAAGCTGTAGCCGGGCACCGTGAAGTCTGTGCCGTCCACGGTGTAGGAAGTGGTGTCCGGGCTCAGGTCTCGGCTGGTGACCTGGCCCCCGTTGCCCGGGCGTACAAGCGAGCGGTCAAAGATGTTGATTCGGTAGCCATCGATGTGTACGCCGGGGGGCGGCGACCAGGTGAACGTCGGGTGCGCGCTGCTGCCCGACAAGGTGATGCCGTTGACGAAGGGCAGCTGTGCCGTGCCCGCAGGCAGGTTCACGACGCGCTGTGTGGCATCAAGGCCGTTGCGGAAGGTCAAGGTCCACGGCCCCGTCAGCTGCGCGTCGTACGGCATCACCCGCGAGAAGAAATTGGGGATGGCGGGTGAGGGCGAAAAGGCGATGGTTCGGGTCACGGTAGCGCCCGTCACCGTGTTCGTGGTGCTGCCGAATGCCGTCGTACCGGCATCGCCATTGGGGCTGACCGTGGCCGCGCCAATGCGCATCAATTCGCCGGAAGTGAAACCGAGCGAATTCACCGCCCTGTGTTCCAGGTTCATGAAGGCGTTGTCCACCGTCACCGTTACGGCACGTGAGCCGGAACTCAACAGCATCGCGAGACAGCCCAGCGCAAGGCTGCGAACAAGCGGCGATGGCGGACGGTGCAGCATGGCGATTCCTCAAGGGTGGGGCACGGCCAGTGAATGCCGTTCGTCCCATCCTCGGTGACGTTCCTCGCCTCTTCAAGCCGGACGTCCCTACTTTGTCGGATCGTAGGAGGCGCCGGCTGGCCGGGCTCAGCCGCCGGCCGGCGGATTCCCGCTGCCCTTGGCCTGGTCGGCCTGCGGGTCCAGGCTCTCGGTGGAGCTGGGGCCGGTGCCGTCGGGCTCGATGTGCACCTGCTTGTCGTCCAGCGCGTCCTGCT
>NZ_CAXFDV010000720.1:0-1960 GCF_964001545.1 uncultured Aquincola sp. | reverse complement strand
GATGAAGCAGATCGCGCACAAGATCACCATCATCGACGACATCGCCTACCAGACCAACCTGCTGGCGCTGAACGCGGCCATCGAAGCGGCCCGTGCCGGCGAACACGGCAAGGGCTTTGCGGTGGTGGCGGCCGAAGTACGCAAGCTGGCCGAACGCAGCCAGGTGGCGGCGCAGGAGATCGGCACCGTGGCCAGCAGCAGCGTGGAGCTGGCCGAACGCGCCGGCCAGTTGCTGGACGCGATGGTGCCCAGCATCCGCAAGACCTCGGACCTGGTGCAGGAGATCACCGCGGCCAGCGAAGAACAATCGTCCGGCGTGGGCCAGATCAATGCGGCCGTGAGCCAGCTGAGCCAGACCACGCAGCAGAACGCCTCCAGTTCCGAGGAACTGGCCGCCACGGCCGAGGAGATGAGCGCCCAGGCCGAAGAGCTGCAGCGCGCGATGGGCTTCTTCAAGCTGGACGGCGCCCCGATGGAGGCCGAAGCCTCCGGCCCGGCCCGCAAGGCCCTCAGCCAGGCCCAGGCCAGCGCGCGCCGCGGCGCTGCCGGCCTGGCCCGACCACAGGCGCGGCGCGTGAGCGCGGCTGCGTCGGTGGACGAAGCCGACTTCACCACTTTCTGACAAGAGAAGGCCCACCCAGGGCCTAGGAGCACCCATGAACTGGTTCCTGCGCTTGAAACTGGCGCACAAGCTGCTGCTGACTTTTCTGACCTGTTCGGTGCTGACCGCCGCCGTGGGCGGCTATGGACTGCTGCGCATCATCGACCTCCAGCAGCTGCTGTACAAAACCTACACCGACACCACGCTGCCCGCGCAGTACGTGTCTGAAGCGGCGGCCCGCATCAGCGCCCATTCGCGCGCCTATGTGCGCCTGCCGGCGCTCAAGGAACCCAAGGACGTGAAGGACGCGGTGGAACGCGCCCAGGTGCATCTGGACAAGTTCCGCGCTGCGCTGGCCACCTACCGCAGCACCAATCTGAGCGACAAGGAAAAGCAGCTGCTGGCCCAGGTGGAACAGCAGCTGCCCAACTACCTGGCCAGGAACGACGAAGTGGCCAAGCTGGCCCTGGCCGGCCAGCTGGACGAGGCCGCGCGCCTGAGCAATGGCGATGCGCGCAAGGCCGTCAACGGCATCGAGACGGTGATGACCTCCATCATCGACGAGTTGCGTTCGCAGGCCGAGAACGCCAGCAACACCGCCGCCGCGTCTGCCGATGCGGCGCGCCTGGTGATGATCGGCGTGGTGGCCGCTTCGGTGGTTCTGGCGGTGCTGCTGGGCCTGGTGGTCACGCGCATCGTCAGCCGCCAGCTGGGCGGTGAGCCGGCCGATGCGGCGCGGGTGCTGCACGAGGTGGCCGATGGCCGGCTGGATGCGCAGATCACGCTGCGCGAAGGCGACCGGCAGAGCCTGCTGTACGCGGTGCGGCAGATGACCGCGCGGCTGCAGCAGGTGATCGACGGCCAGCGCCGCGTGGTGGAAGCCGCCAACCGCGGCCAGTTCGACCAGCGGGTGGACGAGGCCGGGCTGCAGGGCTTCCAGCGCGAGATGGCGCAGGGCGTGAACCAGCTGGTGAGCACCGTGGGCGCCAGCGTGGACGACGTGGCGCAGGTGATGGGCGCGCTGTCCCAGGGCGACCTGACCCGACGCATCACCGCCGACTACAGCGGCCGCTTCGGCGAGATGAAGGACCACATCAACCGCACCGTGGCCACGTTGTCGCGGGTCGTGGAAGAAGTCAACACCAGTGCCCAGGGCCTGGCCAGCGCTTCCGAAGAAGTCAGCGCGACGGCCCAGGCGCTGAGCCAGGCGGCCAGCGAGCAGGCCGCCGGCGTGGAAGAGACCAGCGCGTCGATCGAGCAGATGACCTCGTCGATCGCGCAGAACACCGACAACGCCAAGGTGACCGACGGCATGGCCAGCAAGGCGGCCACCGAGGCCACCGAAGGCGGGGAGGCGGT
>NZ_CAXFDV010000719.1:0-4950 GCF_964001545.1 uncultured Aquincola sp. | reverse complement strand
TTGCGGCCATCGGCCGTGAGCTGCTCGCCCAGCCTGAGGTTGTAGGCCCAGACGGCGTCGATGGCCTGAGCGGCCGCGCGGTACTGCTGCTCGGCCTCGCCCAGGTACAGGCGGCGCGCTTCCTGGGCCTGCGCCGCGTCGCCCGCAGCCAGCGCCGAGACCGCCTGCAGCCGCTGCCAGGCTTCGGTGGCGCCTTCCAGCCGCGCCAGCAGCTGCCGCCACAGCACCCGCTCTTGTTCGCTGGCCAACAGGCGCTCATAGCCGCGGGCGCCTTCGTTCAGCCGCCGGGTGGCCGCCTGCATCGCGCCTTCGATGCGCTCGCGGTCGGCTGCCGTGTCGGTCAGCAGGTGCTTGGCCTGCAGCGTGCGCAGCTCGTCAATGCGGTCCTGCCAGTCCTTGATGGCCGTGAGCGAGGGCGTGACGTTGGCCGTGTAGTAGTCCAGCGCCTCGTAGATGACCCGGGCCTCGCGCACCGACAGCAAGGCCATGGCCAACAGCAGCGCCAGCAGCAGGCCGAAGCCTGCGGCCAGACGCGTTCCGATCTTCAAGTTCGCCAGTGCGTGCATGTTCGCTTCTCGTGGGGGTCCTGGCTGCGCTATCGGCGCCGCGGGCGGCCACAAGATGGCAAAAAAAAGCCGGGCAGTGCCCGGCTTGGTGCATGCAGGCCAAACGCCTTCAATCCACCAGGCGCAGCTCCACGCGGCGGGCTTCCTGCTCGCTGCCGGTGCCGGTGGTGACTTCGGGGCGGCGCAGCTGCACGCGCGAGGCATCGACGCCCGCCGCCACCAGCGCCGCGCGGGCGGCCAGGGCCCGCTGCTTGGCCAGCTCGGCATTGCGGGCGGCATCGCCGGTGGCGTCGTGGAAGCCCGACAGCACCACCTTGCGGCTGGGCGCGGCGGCCAGCGCTTCCATCACCTTGCTCAGCTGCGCGGCGGCATCGGCCGGCAGCGTGGCCTGGGCGGTTTCGAAGTACAGCGTGCCCACCAGGTCGCCGGTGAGCGGGCCTTCGATGAGGACAACTTCCTCGACCACCACTTCGGCTTCTTGCGGCGCGGCGTTGTTGATCCGGATCTGGCGCACCACCATCGAGGCGATGACGCTGATGACCACCAGCGCCACCACGCCGAAGGTGATCCACAGGCCCACGCGGGTGGTGTCGTCCTTGTCTTCCTGGTACATGTCGGCGCTTCCTCGCTGCAGCGTTTATCAGTTGAGCCCGCGATTCTAGCGAGCCAGCACCTTCAGCAGCCAGTCGTTGAGGTCGCGCACTTCCTGGGCGCACACCGAGTGCTGCATCGGGTACTCGTGCCAGGCCACGTCGTAGCCGGCCGCCTGCAGCGCCTGGCGGGTGCCGGTGGCCCGTGCCAGCGGCACCACGCCGTCGTGCGTGCCGTGGGCCAGGAAGATGGGCACCAGCCGGTTGGCATCGTGCGCCTCGGCGGCCAGCTTGTCGGCCAGCGGCAGGTAGCCCGACAGCCCGGCGATGCCGGCAAGCCGCTCGGGGTAGCGCAGGCCGGTCATCAGCGACATGGCGCAGCCCTGCGAAAAGCCGGCCAGCACGATGCGGTGGGCCGGCACGCCGCGTTCACGCTCGCGGTCGATCAGCGCGGCCACCTGCTGCTGCGACTGGCGCAGGCCGCCTTCGTCCTCACGGCGCACCAGGTCGGCACCCAGGATGTCGTACCAGGCGCGCATCACGTAGCCGCCGTTGATGGTGACCGGGATGGTGGGCGCATGCGGAAAGATGAAGCGCACGTCGCCCACGGCGGCCAGGTCCAGCTCCTGGGCGAAGGGCACGAAGTCGTTGCCGTCGGCGCCCAGGCCGTGCAGCACGATGATGGACGCGCCGGGCGCGTCGCCGGATTGGAGTTCGATGGTTTGCAGCAGGCTCATGGCAGGGTGGGTTGAACGGCGCGGGGCGGCCAGGCGCGCATCCTAGACGCCCGGCGCGGCGCCTTCGGCCGGCGCGGTGGCGCGCAGCACCAGCGTCAGCCGCGCGCCCTGGCCTGCTTCGCCGGTGCCGGTGAGCAGCCGGGCCTGCATCAAGGCCGCATAGCGCGTCACGATGGCCAGGCCCAGCCCGGCGCCCTCGCCCAGCGCACGGCCAGGGCCGCCCTGCTGCCAGCGCTGCAGCAGCCGGGCGCTGCCATCGGCCTGCCCGGGCGCCTCGGCGGTGGCCGGCGGCCCGGCCGCCAGGCCGGGCCCGTTGTCCTGCACCCAGAGCTGCACTTCATCGCCCTGCGCCTCGATGCCCACGGTGACCTGGGGCGGCCGGCCGTCCGGCGGGCGGCCATAGCGCAGTGCGTTGTCCAGCAGGTTCTGCAACGCGCCTTCGATCAGGCCTTCGTCGCCCAGCACCCAGGCCGGCGCGTCCAGGCCTTGCGCGCCCAGGTCGACGCCGGCCGCATCGGCCCGCGGCACCGCGCGCAGCAGCATGCGGTGCGCCAGTTCGTCCAGCGCCACCGGCTGCAGCGCCAGGCCGCCCGAAGCTTCGTCGGCCAGCGCGATGGCCAGCAGCTGATCGACCAGCCGGCTGGCGCGCGCCTGGCTGAGCGCGATGCCCTGCAGCTGCTCGCGCCACTGCTGCGGATCGGCACTGGCCAGGCCATAGTCGGCCAGCGCGCGGATGCCGGCCAGCGGCGTGCGCAGCTCGTGGGCCACGTTGCCGGCGAATTCGCGCTGGCTGCGCAATGCGCCGCTCAGCCGCGCCATCAGCGCGTCGATGGACTGCACCAGGCTGTGCACGTCGGCCGTGCCGGCATGCACCGGCAGCGGTTGCAGGTCGGCGGCGCCACGGCGGTTCAGCTCGGCCTGCAGCGCATGGATGGGCTGCAGGTCGAGCCGGATGGAGCGGCGCAGCCACACCCCCAGGCCCACCAGCAGCAGCAGCTGCGGCGCGGTGGCATACAGCAGCAGGCGGCGCAGCAAGGTGCCGCGGTAATGCATGGTCTGCGCCACCACCAGCGTGAAGGGCTGCGGCTGGCTGCGCGCCAGCACCACCGCACGCATGGGCTCGTCGTCCAGCGGCAGGTCGGCAAACTCGAACGACGCCGCCGGCTGCCGGCGCGACAGCTGCAGCCGGGCATCGCCGGCCACCAGCGTGCCGTCGGGCCGCCGCACCGAGAACACCACCGACTCCGACTGGTCGAACAGCACCGCGCGCAACTCGGCGCCGGTGAGCGTGACCTGTAGGTCGCCGCCGGCGGCCTGCTCCACCGCGGCGGCCAGGCCCAGCGCGTCGTCCAGCAGCGCGCGGTCGAACACCGCGGCCGCGAAGTACGACCCCACGGCGGCCGCCACCAGGCTGCTGACCAGCCACACCACGCCCAGCGGCAGCATCACGCGCCGGGCCAGGCGGGCATCCAGGCCCGGCAGCCGGGCTGCCGTGGCATCGGGATGGTGGCCCCGCAGCCGGCGGTGCCAGGGGCGGTGGATCACGCCTCGGCTTCGATCGCGTAGCCCAGGCCGCGCAACGTGCGGATGACCACACCGCCGCCCACCAGCCGCTTGCGCAGCCGCGAGACAAAGACCTCCAGCGCGTTGTCGCCCAGAGCTTCGTCCAGCGCCGAGAGCTTGTCGGACAGCGCCCGCTTGGCCACCACGCGGCCAGGCGGCGTCATCAGCTCCCACAGCACCTCGAATTCACGTGCCGGCATGTCGATGGCCTCGCCGCGCAAGAGGAAGCGGCGCGCCTGGCGGTCCAGCATCAGGCCGCCCAGCTGCACCCGGTCGCCACCGCCGGTGGCGCGGCGCACCAGCGCACGCAGCCGGGCTTCCACCTCGGCCAGGTCGAAGGGTTTGCCCAGGTAGTCGTCGGCGCCGGCATTGAGGCCGGCGATGCGCTCCTCGGTGCGGTTGCGGGCGGTGAGCACCAGCACCGGGGTCTGGTCGCCGCGGGCACGGGCCTCCATCAGCGCGGTGATGCCGCTGCCGTCCACCAGGTTGATGTCGAGCACCACCGCGTCGAACGGTTGCTCGCGCCACAGGCTGCGGGTGTGGGCCAGCGAGCCCACGGCATCGACGCGGTGGCCCGCGCCTTCCAGGCTCTTGCGCATCACGCCACACAGCACCGCATCGTCTTCGGCCAACAGGATACGCACTTGTACTTACTCGCTTGGTCAGTCGCCGGTCAGGTGCCCCGGAGGATAAACGCGCACCGGCGTGATCGAGCGCCCGGCGCCTGCAAGCAAGGAGAGACAAGGGTGCTCAGCATCAAGAACCAAAAAGACTTCTGGGCCGGACTGATGTTCCTGGTCATCGGCATCGCCTTCGCCTGGGGCGCCACGTCGTACAGCTTCGGCTCGTCGGCACGGCCGGGGCCGGGCTACTTCCCGTTCGGCCTCGGGCTGCTGCTGGCCATCCTGGGCGCGGTGGAAGTGGTCAAGGCGCTGGCCATCGAGACCGGCGACGACAACGAGATCGGCGCCTGGGCCTGGCGGCCGCTGACCACCATCGTGGCCGCGGTGGCGGTGTTCGGCTTCGCGCTGCCCACGCTGGGCATGGCGGTGGCGCTGCCGCTGCTGGTGATCGTCTCGTCCTTCGCGGGCGACGAATTCAACTGGAAGGAAGTGCTGCTGGACAGCGCGGTGCTGACCATCGGCAGCTGGGCGGTTTTCAACTGGGGCTTGAACCTGGTGATTCCGCTGTGGCCCAGCTTTCTGACGCAATAACAAGAAGGAGGCAAGCACATGGACCTGATCCACAACCTGTCGCTGGGTTTCGGCGTCGCCTTCACGGTGCAGAACCTGCTGTACGCCTTTGGCGGCGCGGTGCTGGGCACCCTGATCGGCGTGCTGCCGGGCCTGGGCCCGGTGGCCACCATCGCGATGCTGCTGCCCAGCATCTACGCACTGGACGCCACCCCGGCCCTCATCATGCTGGCCGGCATCTACTACGGCGCGCAGTACGGTGGCTCCACCACCGCCATCCTGATCAACGTGCCGGGTGAAT
>NZ_CAXFDV010000718.1:0-14940 GCF_964001545.1 uncultured Aquincola sp. | reverse complement strand
GTGCCGGTGCACGGTGGGGGTGGACGATGGTGACGATGAACACGTACAGCATGTACATGCCCACCAGCGTGAAGCCGGGGATGAACGCGCCCTTGTACAGGTCGCCCACGCTGCGGCCCAGCTGGTCGGCCAGGATGATCAGCACCAACGAAGGCGGGATGATCTGCGCCAGCGTGCCCGAGGCGGCAATGACGCCGGTGGCCAGCCGCCGGTCGTAGCCGTAGCGCAGCATGATCGGCAGCGAGATCAGGCCCATCGAGATGACCGAGGCGGCCACCACGCCGGTGGTGGCGGCCAGCATGGCGCCCACCAGGATGACTGCATAGGCCAGGCCGCCGCGGATGGTGCCGAACAGCTGGCCGATGGTGTCCAGCAGGTCCTCGGCCATGCCCGAGCGCTCGAGGATCAGCCCCATGAAGGTGAAGAACGGGATCGCCAGCAGCGTCTCGTTCTGCATGGTGCCGAAGATGCGCAGCGGCAGCGCCTGGATCAGCGCGGCGGGCAGCAGGCCCATCTCGATGCCGATGAAGGCGAAGGCCAGGCCGCAGGCGGCCAGCGAGAAGGCCACCGAGAAGCCCATCAGCAGGAAGCAGATGAGCCCGGCGAACATGATGGGCGCCATGTTGGCGCCGATGAACTCCATCATGCCTTGGCTCCTTCTTCACGCAGGCGGATGGCTTCGGCCAGCTCTTCTTCCGGCGTCTTGGCCACCACCTTGCGGGTCGGGTCGTCGATCAGGCCCATCAGGAAAGCGATGCGCTTGATCAGCTCGGAAATGCCCTGCAGCCCCAGCAGCGCAAAGCCCGCCGGCACCAGCGCGAACACCGGCCAGCGGATCAGGCCGCCGGCGTTGGACGACACCTCGCCCGAGGTGTAGGCGCGGATCACCAGCGGCATCACCAGCTCGATGACGACGACGACGAACGGGAACAGGAAGGCCACGATGCCGAAGATCTCGACCTTGATCTGGGTGCGCTTGCTGAAGCGGCCCAGGATGATGTCGATGCGCACATGCTCGCCGCGCAGCATGGTGTAGCCCGCGGCCAGCAGGAACACCGCGGCGAACAGGTACCACTGGATCTCGAGGAAGGCGTTGGAACTGGTGCCGAACGCCTTGCGCACCACGGCGTTGACGGCACTGATGACGACGGCCGCCAGCACCAGCCAGCTGACACATCGCCCCACGAATTCATTCAACCGGTCTATCCACCGGGACAAGCTGAGCAAAGCGGACACACCACCTCCGGGAAATAACTTGCCAACTGCGCGAGCAAAGCGCGGACTGTATCCACGCGCGACGCAAAAAAGCCCGCACGAGGCGGGCGCTTCAGGGAAAGCACGGATGCTGCGCCGCAATATCGCGTACGGCGCGTCAGCCCGCTGTCAGCTTGCTTGCAGGGCCTGCATGTACAGCCGGGTGGAACGGGCGCCGCTGCGGCAAAAGGCCAGCAGCGGGCGCGGCAGTTCTTCCAGCAACTGAGCGAACTGCGCGATCTCTTCCGGCGACTGGTAGCCGCCCTGCACCGGCAGGTAGCGGTACTCCAGCCCCGCGGCGCGGGCGGCGGCCTCGATCTGGGCACTGGTGGGCTGGTCGGGGCCGCCTTCATGGTCAGGGCGGTTGTTCACCACACTGCGAAAGCCCGCAGCCGCCGCGTCGGCCATGGCCTCGGGCGTGAGTTGCGGGGCGACGCAGACGTCGGCGGCGATCTGGTTCAAGGGCAGGCTCATGGCGCCGAGCTTACTGCGACAGCGCCTGCTTGACGGCGGCCGACACCGCCGCCATCTCGGCCTTGCCGGCCAGCTTGGCCTTGGCCGCGCCCATCACCTTGCCCATGTCGCCGGGGCCGCTGGCGCCCAGCTCGGCCACGATGGCGCGCACCTCGGCCGCCACCTCGTCGGCCGACAGTCGCGCCGGCAGGTAGGCCTGCAGCACCGCGATCTCGGCGCTTTCCTTGTCGGCCAGGTCGGCACGGCCGGCCTGCTGGTAGGCCGCCACCGAGTCCTTGCGCTGCTTGATCAGCTTGTCGACCAGGGCCACCGCCTGCGCGTCATCGACCGTGATGCGCTCATCCACTTCCTTTTGCTTGATGGCGGCCAGCAGCATGCGGATGGTGGACAGGCGCTCCGTTTCCTTGGCGCGCATGGCAGTCTTCATGTCGTCGGTGATGCGGTCTTTCAGGGTCATGGCGGATTCTCGGGGGCTGGTACAGCGGAGGTTGGTCACGCATTGTCCCGCGGATCTCGGTGCTTCCGGGGACAGGATGTTGGTTGCGTGGAAGCTGGGATGCTGATGGCCAGGGCGGGGCGCGTCAGTCGGAAAGGTCGGCGTCGGTCGGGTATCGAGACAGCGCAGGGCTTGTTTTGTCTGGGTGAGGTGCCGCGCGACGGCATCGGGCGTGGGCAACCCCGCTCGGCGCGTTCGCCGAAGCACTTGGCCGGCCTGCGCACGCGTCGGGTGTACGAAGCGTTGCCCGACACCGCTGCCAGCACGCTGAGGGCCTTCGCCGCCGACCGCAGGTGGCTGGGCGGCATTGGCAACGATGTGCACTTCAGGACCCGCATCAACCGCAAGCACGGGGGAGGTGGCGCTGATGAAGGTTGCGCGCGCAGTCGCGTCACCCAACTCGATGGGACGCAGTTCATCGAACGGCTGCTGCAGCACGTGGTGGCGCGTGGCGTCAAGCGCATCCGCCACTACGGGTTGCTGGCGCCGACGGCCAAGACCGCACGGCTGGACACTGCCCGGGTGGCACTGGGATGCCGCAGGGCAACCCGGCCGTGGCCGAGGACGTGGCGCAGTTCATGCGCCGCGTGGCGGCCACCGACATCTCCACCCTGCATGCGTTGCGGACGCGGGCGCTGGCAGGCAGCTGCCCGCGTGGCGCCGGTGGGTGTGACAGCCACCGAGCGATGCGGCTACGCCGCGCGGTGGCTGCCGTGAGCGTCTGCGCTCTGGCCATCGAGCAGGCCGGCGACGTCGTGCTGCGACGCTGCCAGGCGTGCTCGCGCATGCCACGCCGCACACCGGCTGAGCAGGTCTTCGACCATCGTCAACACCGCCCAGACAGCGGCCACACCCCGGCACCTTGCCCGCGCGCTGCGGCCCTGCCGCCTTGCGCACTCCCACGTTGCGCGCAACGACACCATTGCCCGCCCGCGGCGCTGAACTTGCATTCCCCGTCCACCGTCGGCGCGGCGGTCAAGTCCAACGAGGCTTATCTGCCGCGACCGGCACCGCGTCAATGGCCAGACTCGGCGGCGCGGCAGAAAAAAGCTTTTCGTTTTCGCAAAAGACACACACTATGTTGATGACGCTCTGCCGGACGTGCGGCGGTACCTTGTCGGTGTGGCTATCGGAGGCAGAAATGACCCTGGTGATCGTCCCGAAGGATCTGCGGCAGCTGACCTGGAAGCACTTTTCCAAGGTCAAACGTCCAAAGGAAAAGGGGTCCGATGCAAGCACAGGATTCGAGCTGAGCTACGTGCCGAAAGGCGGGAAGGCTTTGGTTACGCTGAAGCTGGATGCCTCAAACACTTGGGTCATCCAAGGGAAGATGACTGATGCGCTGCTCAAACATGAGCAAGGTCATTGGGACATTTACATCTTGCAAGCCGAGGCGGTTGATCGAAGACTACAAGGACTTGACAGCAAGGAGATGCGCGCGACGTATGTAGAGATCACGCAAGACTTTGGCAAGATCAACCAGCGCTATGACGATGAGACGGATCACAGTCGCATGATTGCGAAACAGGAAGAGTGGGATTGCAGGCTTGCATCGGCGAAGCGCGATCACACGCTCCTTCTAGCTGACATCTGCAGTCCGTAAAGCAATGCTGCGTAAGGTGCGCCGTTTCGGGGCGAAGCGTAACCCCTTACCCCTCGGTCAAGCGGAGCGCCATCGGCAGGCCACCAAGCCGCGCAGTGCTGTGGTTTATCCTGCACTGCGCGGGCTTGGCGTCCTGCCGTCGTCGCCCGCTTACCTCGTTAGGCCGCGCGAAAGCACTCCGCGGCGATCCGCGGGTTTCATGTCGAGAACTGGCTCGTTGAAGCGTCGTGCGTCGGGAGCGGCCACTTTCGTGCGCTGGCCGCTTCCACTCCACAGACGGTGTTCGTCTGGCCGGGAGGGCAGTTCAGGCGCAGCAGATTCAGGGTGAACGATGCCAAATACTGAGAAGGTCCAAGGACCAGCCTCCTACTTCCCTTCCATTGAGAAGAAGTATGGTCAGCCTTTGGAGCATTGGTTCCAAGTCCTCCGAGCAGCAGGTGAGCTCAAACACATGGAACTCGTCAGCGTGCTCAAGTCCAGTCACGGCCTCGGGCACGGTCATGCCAATGCACTCGTTGCGTATCACCTTGCCAAACGGTAGGCAAGTCAACGGGCCAGCCTTTGTGCTGTGCAGCGCGGCCTCGCAAGAAACTCCCCATAAGTGACTGACGCGCAAGGGATTATTCAACCCGCCTGCGCCGCAGGCGCGGCGGGCACCAGCGTCATGCCCAACTGCTGTGCGCGCTTGTTGAGCTTGTTCAGTACGCACTGCCGATAGCGTTCTTCGCAGCAGACCTGGCCTTGATCGGTGTATGCCTCGCCCTGGGTCAGCATGCTGCAGATCAGCCGCGCCAGCTTGTGCGCAGCCGCTGTCACCGCCTTGGGCTTGTCCATGCGGGCGCACGGGCGGCGGAAGTACGCACCCAGCGACGACTGGCTGGTGCGCAATGCTGCAGCGGCCGGCCAGCCGCAGCGTCTGCGCCGCCTGGTTCGCGCAGCGCTTGGTCTTGCCGCTCATGACCTTGCCGCCGGTGATCTTGCTGCCCGGGCGCAGCCTAGCCAGGAGGCCAAGTGCTTGTCGCTCGGAAAGCGGCACATGTCGGTGCCAATTTCGCTGACGACCACCAACGCCGTCTTCACATCGATGCCGTCGATGCGAGTGAGGTCCCCCCCGGTCCGAGACGTTCCTGGGCGAGCCGATCATCAAGCGTGTGATCGCCCGGTCGTTGCAAGCGGACGATCTGCACGTGCGGCCTCTGACGATGAGCATCCCTTTTCACTCGGCGGCTGCAGTGCCCAAACGGCGAAGCGCGCATTCCCTGCGCAAAACATTGCTCCCTGCCATGCGCGCCGCCTGTGCCAAACAACAGCCGTAAAAAAACCCGCAACGGCGTCCCGTGCGGGTTTTTCTGTTGGCTGCCTGGGCAGCCAGAAGCTCAGTGCTGAAAGATCAGTACAGCTTCTTCGGCAGCTGCATGCTGCGAACGCGCTTGAAGTGGCGCTTGACGGCGGCGGCCTTCTTGCGCTTGCGTTCTGCGGTGGGCTTTTCGTAGAACTCGCGGGCGCGCAGCTCCGTCAGCAGGCCGAGCTTCTCGATGGTGCGCTTGAAGCGGCGCAGGGCCACATCGAAAGGCTCGTTCTCTTTGACGCGAATCGTGGTCATGTAGCGGTAAATCCTGGGTTTGTGCGCTCGGTGCCCGAAAGCCGTTGGTCCGGAATCGTCGATCGGATCGAGACGCGGGTTTGCAGCAAAGACTGCGAGTATACCGTGTTTCGCAGCTTTGTCACGCTGCGTGTGCTGCCAGCGCGCTGGCGCATGCGGCCGCGCTGGCCCAGGCCCACTGGAAGTTGTAGCCGCCCAGCCAGCCGGTCACGTCCGTCACCTCGCCGATGAAGTGCAGCCCGGGCTGCAGCCGGCTCTCCATCGTCTGCTGGTTCAGCTCGCGGGTGTCCACGCCGCCGGCGGTCACTTCGGCCTTGCGCCAGCCTTCGCTGCCATCGGGCTGCAGCTGCCAGCCGCCCAGGCTGGCGCCCAGCGCTTCCAGGTCGCGGTCGCGGGCCTGCGGCATGGCCAGCGTGGCGTCCAGGCCCTGGCGCTGCACCCAGGTGTCGGCCAGGCGTTGCGGCAGCAGCGCCGCCAGCTCGTTGCCCAGCTGGCGCTTGGAGCGGGCCTTGGCCGCCTTCAGCTCGGCGGCCAGGTCGCGGCCCGGCGCCAGGTCGATGGTGATGGGCTCGCCCGGCCGCCAGTAGCTGGAGACCTGCAGCACCGCCGGGCCGCTGAGGCCGCGGTGTGTGAACAGCAGGTCTTCCAGGAAGCGCGTGCGCTTCTTGCCGGTGCCGGCGTCGATCAGCACTTCCAGCGACAGGCCGGCCAGCGCCGCAAAGGGCGCCCATTGCTGCGCGGGGAAGGTGAGGGGCACCAGCGCCGGCCGCGGCTCGACGATGCGGTGGCCGAACTGGCGCGCCAGCCGGTGGCCGAAGTCGGTGGCGCCGATCTTGGGAATCGACAGTCCGCCGGTGGCCACCACCAGGCGCGGCGCGCCGACGGTGCCGCGGTCGGTGTCCACCTCGTAGCCGGCGGCGCCATGGCGCACCGCCCGCACCACGCAGGGCTGCCAGCGCTCCACGCTGCCGGCTTCGCATTCGGCCAGCAGCATGTCGATGATGCGTTCCGAGCCTTCGTCGCAGAACAGCTGGCCGCGGTGCTTCTCATGAAAGCCGATGCCATGCCGCTGCAGCAGCGCGATGAAGTCCTGCGGCGTGTAGCGCGACAGCGCCGAGCGGCAGAAGTGCGGGTTGTCGGACAGGAACTGCGCCGGCGTGGTGTCGCGGTTGGTGAAGTTGCAGCGGCCGCCGCCCGAGATGCGGATCTTCTCGGCCACCTTGGCCGCATGGTCCAGCAGCAGCACGCGGGCGCCCATCTGGCCGGCCATGGCGGCGCAGTGCAGGCCGGCGGCGCCGGCGCCCAGGATGATCGCGTCGTAGGAATGCAGCATGGGCGCGGATCATAGGGGCCGGCCTGCAGGGCAAACCTACACTGCCGCGCCATGAACATCCTGATCATCGGGGCGGGCCGGGTCGGCGAGAGCGTGGCCGAGAGCCTGGTCTCCGAGCGCAACGACATCACCCTGGTGGACACCGACCCGCGGCGCCTGGCCGTGCTGCAGGACCGGCTGGACCTGCGCAGCGTGGTGGGCAACGGCATCCAGCCCTCGGTGCTGCGCGAAGCCGGCGCCGACGACTGCGACATGCTGATCGCCTGCGCCGCCGCCGACGAGACCAACCTGGTGGCCTGCAAGGTGGCGCGTGAGGTCTTCAACGTGCCGATGGCGGTGGCCCGGCTGCGATCGCCCGAATTCGAGGCCGGCTCGCCGCTGCTGGCCAAGGGCACCGGCTTCGGCGTGGACGAGGTCATCTGCCCCGAAGCCTCGGTCACCCGCTACATCCGCAAGCTGATCGACTACCCCGAGGCGCTGCAGGTGCTGGAATTCGTCGGTGGCCTGGTCAGCCTGATCACGGTGCGTGCGGTGCGTGGCGGCGGCATGGTGCAGCACAGCCTGGCCGAGCTGCCGCAGCTGGTGCCCGGCGCCGACATGCGCATCGTGGCCATCTACCGCAGCAATGGCTCGGTGCCGCTGGAAGGCAGCACGCGCATCGCGGCCGGCGACGAGGTGTTCGTGCTGGCCGCCACCTCGCACGTGCGGCAGGTGCTGGGCGCGCTGCGCCAGATGGACCGGCCCACCCGGCGGCTGATGATCGCCGGCGGCGGCCGGGTGGGCCTGCGCCTGGCGCGCGAGCTGGAAGGCAGCTGCGAGTTGAAGCTGATCGAGGTCAATGCCGAGCGCTGCCAGTACCTGGCCACCCAGCTGCAGGGCAGCACCCTGGTGCTGCACGGCGACTCCACCGACGAGGACCTGATGGAGGACGAGAACGTCCGCGACATGGACCTGTTCGCGGCGCTGACCAGCGACGACGAAGACAACATCATGGCCTGCCTGATGGCCAAGCGGCTGGGCGCGCGGCGGGTGCTGGCGCTGATCAACCGCCGGGCTTATGCCGACCTGGTGCAGGGCACGCAGATCGACATCGCCATTTCGCCTTCGCACACGGTGATCGGCGAATTGCTGGCCCACATCCGCCGCGGCGACGTGGAGGCGGTGCACAGCCTGCGCCGCGGCACCGCCGAGGCGCTGGAGATCGTGGCCCGTGGCAGCAGCCGGCAATCGAAGGTGGTGGGCCGGCGGGTGGAAGAGATCGCGCTGCCGCGCGGCGCCCAGATTGGCGCGCTGGTGCGCGGCCTGGGCGGGCAGGGCGGTCAGGCACCGCAGGTGATCATGGCCCACCACGACACGGTGATCGAGACCGACGACCACGTGATCGTGTTCCTGCCGCACAAGCGCATGGTGCGCGAGGTGGAGCGGCTGTTCCAGGTCGGCGCCACCTTCTTCTGACGATGCAGCTGCGCCACGACGAACGCCGCGCCCGGCGCGCCGCGCGCCACCGCCGCAGCCGCCTGCTGCGCACCGCCTGGGGCAACACGGTGTTGCCGCTGCTGCCCATCGTCGGCTTCATCGTGCTCGTGTTCGCGGCCAGCATGCTGGTGCCGCTGGCCTTTGCATGGGTGGGCGGCGATGCGGCGCTGCGCGATTTCGGGCTGTCGCTGGTGGTCACCGCCGCCAGCGGCAGCGCCATGTGGCTGCTGGGGCGGCGCTACCGGCGCGAGCTGCAGCCGCGCGACGGCTTCCTGCTCGTCACGCTGGTGTGGACGCTGCTGCCCGGCTTTGCCAGCCTGCCGTTGCTGCTGAACCTGCCGGGCATGCACTTCACCGATGCCTATTTCGAGGCGATGTCGGCCTTCACCGCCACCGGCGCCACCGTGCTCACCGGGCTGGACGCGCTGCCGCTGTCCATCAACGTGTGGCGCTGCTTCCTGCAGTTTCTGGGCGGGCTGGGCATCATCGTGCTGGTGGTGGCGGTGCTGCCGCTGCTGGGCGTGGGCGGCTCGCAGCTGTTCAAGGCCGAAACGCCCGGCCCGATGAAGGAAGCCAAGCTCACGCCGCGCATCGCCGAGACGGCGCGGGGCCTGTGGGGCGTGTACATGGTGCTCAGCGCCGCCTGCCTGCTGGCCTACCGCGCCGCCGGCATGAACTGGGCCGACGCCTTCATGCATGCCTGCAGCACGGTGGGCCTGGGCGGCTTCAGCAGCTACGACAACGGCTTCGGCCACTGGGATTCGCCGCTGCTCGATGCGGTGGCCATGGTGTTCATGCTGCTGGCCGGCATCAATTTCGCCCGCTATTTCGTGGTGTGGCGCACGCGCTCGCTGCGGCCGCTGCTGCGCTGCACCGAGGCGCGCTGGTTCCTGGGCTGGATCGCGGCCACCATCGTCGTCATCGCGCTGAACCTGGCGGTGGCGCGCACCTACGTCGACCCCTGGGAGATGCTGCGCCACGTGAGCTTTCACGTGGTGTCGCTGGCCACCACCACCGGTTTCGTGTCCACCGACTACGAGCAGTGGCCGGCGTTCGCGCCGGTGGTCATGGTGCTGCTGGGCTGCTTTGCCAGCTGCGCCGGCTCCACCGGCGGAGGCATCAAGATGGTGCGCATGATCCTGCTGCTCAAGCAGGCGCAACAGGAGCTGGTGCGCATCGTGCACCCGCGGGTGGTCAATCCGGTGTTGTTCAACGGCCAGGCGGTGGCGCCGGGGGTGCTGTCGGCGGTGCTGGCCTTCATGCTGATCTACGGCGGCTCGATGATCATGCTGACCCTGCTGCTGCTGCTCACCGGCCTGGACGTGGTGAGCGCTTTCGCCGCCGTGGTGGCCTGCGTCAACAACATCGGCCCCGGGCTGGGCGACGTGGGGCCGGCGGCCAACTTCCAGACGCTGACCGGCCCGCAGACCTGGGTGTGCACCTTCGGCATGTTGCTCGGCCGGCTGGAGTTGCTGACGGTGCTCGTGCTTTTCACACCGCAGTTCTGGCGCAAATAGGGGTCGGCGCCGAATATCCGTCAGTAGTGTCGTATATCGGACATTCAAGTTAGTTCTCACTCGACCGATACACCTCGCACAGACCGTGGCGCCCCGTTCCCAGCGGGCCCCCGGTTCTCACAAGGTGGGTCGATGGAAGTTGCAAACAAAGCAGGCAGCCCCGCAGCTGCCAGTCGTGCCGGCCGGCGCTGGCCCCAGGTGGCGGCAGCGCTGCCCGGCGTGGCCGGCGCGCTGGCGCTGGTGGGCATGGGGCCCGGCGGATGGGTGGCCGGCGGCGTGGCCGCGGTGCTGGTGGCCGCCGGTGGCGTCGGCGCCTGGCTGGTGGGCCGCGCCCTGACGCAGGACGCGCAGGCGCTGCAGGCCTATGTCAACAGCCACCAGCAGCTGGGCGAGGCGCTGGCGCCGGTGTGGAGCGGCCACATCGAGAACTCCCGCTACCAGATGGAAAGCGCGATCGCCGCGCTCACCGGGCAGTTCGCCGGCATCGTCGACAAGCTCGACCGTGCGGTGAAGGTGTCCGACGGCTCGGGCCGCAACGGCGAAGCCTGCCTGCTGTCGGTGTTCAACCGCAGCGAAGAGCAGCTGTCGTCGGTCGTCAGCTCGCTGGAAGCGGCCAACCAGGGCAAGGCCCGGCTGGTGGCCCAGGTGCAGCAGCTCAGCCACTTCATCCAGGAGCTGCAGCAGATGGCCACCGACGTGGCCGCCATCGCGGCGCAGACCAACCTGCTGGCCGTCAATGCGGCCATCGAGGCCGCCCGTGCGGGCGACGCCGGCCGCGGCTTCGGCGTGCTGGCGCAGGAAGTGCGCAAGCTCTCGTCGATGTCGGGCGACACCGGCAAGCGCATCGCCGACAAGGTGCGGCTGGTCAGCGAGGCCATCGTGGCCGCCAGCGAAGCCTCGGCCGCCACCAGCAGCGCCGACGAAGCCTCGATGCAGGGCGCGCGCGACGTGATCGCCGCCGTGCTGCACGACCTGCGCGAGGTGACCGACGGCCTGGCCCATTCCACCGAGGTGCTGAAGAACGAAAGCATCGGCATCCAAGGCGAGATTTCCGGCGCGCTGGTGGCCCTGCAGTTCCAGGACCGCGTGAGCCAGATGCTCACCCACGTCAAGCAGAACATCGCGCGGCTGCCCGACACGCTGGCCGACAACCAGCGCCAGTTCAACCAGACCCACGTGTTGACGCCGGTGTCCGCCGACGGCCTGCTGGCCGAACTGCAGAGCACCTACGCAATGGCCGATGAGCACCAGGTGCACCAGGTGCAGCAAGGCAGCAGCAGCCCCAGCAGCCGCGCCAAGGCCCCCGTGGCCGTGGCCGCGACCGAATCCGAGATCACCTTCTTCTGACGCAGTAAAACGCCATGGCCAAAACCATCATGATCATCGACGACTCTGCCTCGCTCCGGCAGGTGGTGGGCATCTCGCTGCGCAATGCAGGTTATGACGTGCTGGAGGGCTGCGACGGCAAGGACGCGCTGTCCAAGCTCAAGGGCCAGAAGGTCCACCTGATGATCAGCGACGTCAACATGCCCAACATGGACGGCATCAGCTTCGTCAAGGCGGTCAAGCAGAACCCGGCCTACAAGTTCACGCCCATCGTGATGCTGACCACCGAGACGGCGGACAGCAAGAAGGCCGAAGGCCAGGCCGCAGGTGCCAAGGCCTGGGTGACCAAGCCCTTCAAGCCCGAGCAGCTGCTGGGCGTGGTGCAAAAGCTGGTGCTGCCGTGAGCGCCGCCGCCATGAGCCCCGAGGCGCTGGCGCTGGACGGCGAGCTCACCATCTACCGCGCCAGCGAACTCAAGCCGGTGATGCTGGATGCGGTGCGCCGCGCCGCCGAGCCGGCCTTCGACCTGTCGGACGTCAGCGAGATCGACACCGCCGGCGTGCAGCTGCTGCTGCTGGCCCGCCGTGAAGCCGCCTCGCTGGACCGGCGCCTGCAGCTGCGCGCCCCCAGCGCCGCGGTGCGCGACGCCTTCGAGCTGCTGGCCCTGCCGCTCGACGCGGCCTGAAACCAACGAGACCCCCATGAACCTCGACCAGGCTCTGCAGACCTTCATCGTCGAAAGCCGCGAACTCCTCGAACAGATGGAAGACGCGCTGCTCTCGCTCGGCCAGCTCGACGAGGCCGGCACCTCGGAGGCGGTCAACGCCATCTTCCGCGCCGCGCACACCATCAAGGGTTCTTCGGGCCTGTTCGGGCTCGACGACATCGTGGCCTTCACCCACGTGGTGGAAAGCGTGCTGGACGACGTGCGCGCCGGCCATCTGCGCACGGACGACGCGCTGATCGCGCTGCTGCTGGCCTGCGGCGACCATATCGGCGCCCTGGTGGCCGCGGTGGCCGACGGCGGCACGCCCGGCGCGGCGCTGCTGGCCGAAGGCGCGCCGCTGGTGGCCCGGCTGCAGGTGTACCTGGGCGGCGAGGCGGCGGCAACGCCGGCCGCCGAAGAGGACGCTGCGGCGCCCGCCGGCGATGCCGGCCAGTGGCGCATCCAGGTGCAGTTCGGCCAGGGCGTGCTGCGCAACGGCATGGACCCGATGGCCTTCATCCGCTACCTGGGCACGCTGGGCCGCATCGAGCGCATCGCCACCGACGCCGCCGGCCTGCCCGAGGCCGACGAGATGGACCCCGAGTGCTGCTACCTGGGCTTCGACATCCTGCTGTGCAGCCAGGCCGACCAGGCCGCCATCGAATCGGTGTTCGAGTTCGTGCGCGACGATTGCACGCTGCAGATCGAGCGCGTGGCGCCGCAGGCCGCGCAGCCCGTGGCCGCCGCTGTGACCGCCACTGTGGCAGCCCCGGTGGCCGCGGCCCCGGCCGCTGCGCCGGTGGCCGACACGCCGGCCGGCGAGCGCCAGCCCAAGGCCCGCGAGAACCGCAGCAGCGAAAGCCAGTCCATCCGCGTCGATGCCGCCAAGCTCGACCAGCTGATCGACCAGGTGGGTGAACTCATCATCGCCGCCGCCGGTGCCAACCTGGCCGCCCGCAAGCGCCGCGACCCCGACCTGGCCGAACTCAACGACGCCGTTAGCCAGCTCGTGGAGCAGGTGCGCGACAGCGCGCTGCAGCTGCGCATGGTCAAGATCGGCGCCACCTTCAACCGTTTCCAGCGCGTGGTGCACGACGTGGCCCGCGAGCTGGGCAAGGACATCGCGCTGGAAGTCAGCGGCGAGGACACCGAGCTGGACAAGACGGTGGTCGAGCGCATCGGCGACCCGCTGACCCACCTGGTGCGCAACTCGATGGACCACGGCATCGAGCCGGCCGACGTGCGCGCCCAGCGCGGCAAGCCGGCGCGTGGCACGGTGCGGCTCAATGCCTTCCACGACTCGGGCAGCATCGTCATCGAGGTCAGTGATGACGGCGGTGGCCTCAACCGCGAGCGCATCCTGGCCAAGGCGGTGGAGCGTGGCCTGGTGGAAGCCGGCCGCCAGCTGACCGACAGCGAGACCTACAACCTGATCTTCGAGCCCGGCTTTTCCACGGCCGAACAGATCACCAACCTGTCCGGCCGCGGCGTGGGCATGGACGTGGTCAAGCGCAACATCACCGCGCTGCGCGGCAGCGTCGACATCAGCAGCCGGCCCGGCGAAGGCACCACCGTGACGGTGCGCCTGCCGCTGACGCTGGCCATCATCGAAGGCTTTCAGCTGGCCGTGGGCAAGTCGGTCTTCGTGGTGCCGCTGGACGTGGTGGAAGAGTGCATCGAGTACAGCCCCGAGCCGGTGGCCGAGGGCGAGCAGCCCAACGACTACACCGACCTGCGTGGCGAGGTGCTGCCGCTGATCCGCCTGCGCGAGACCTTCGAGCTGGACGGCGAGCCCGGCCGGCGCCAGAACATCTGCGTGGTGCGCCACGGCGCCCAGAAGGTGGGCCTGGTGGTGGACACGCTGCTGGGCGAATTCCAGACGGTCATCAAGCCGCTGTCCAAGATGTTCGCGCAGGTCAAGGGCATCAGCGGCTCGAGCATTCGTGGCAGCGGCGACGTGGCGCTGATCCTGGACGTGCCGTCCCTCATCGGCCAGGCGCTCAACGTCAGCCACAAGCCGGTGGAGCGGGGCGCTGGCCCGGCTGCCGCCCATTCCCCTGTCACCGGCTCTCCGACGGCGCGTTGAGCGCATCCGCAGTAACCGTCCAGCAGTTTCAAGGACTACCGATGTTTTCCAACTTCAAGATCGGCACCCGGTTGATCACCGGCTTCCTGGTGGTCGCGGGCCTCAGCGGCGTGGTGGGCGGCGTGGCGCTGCACAACGCTTCGCAGATGAACGACCTGGCCGAAGGCATGTACAGCCGTGAGCTGATGGGCCTGTCGCACATCAAGGAAGCGAACATCCAGATCATCGCGATCGGCCGTGCCCGCTCCAACTTCCTGCTGGCCACCAGCCAGGAAGAGCGTGACAAGCACCTGGCCGCGATCGGCAAGTACAGCGCTGCGGCCAAAGCCAGCCTGGACCAGGCCCGGCCGCTGTTCGTCAGCGAGCGGGCCAAGGAGCTGTTC
The DNA here is from genome assembly GCF_964001545.1 of uncultured Aquincola sp. Classification (NCBI taxonomy): domain Bacteria; kingdom Pseudomonadati; phylum Pseudomonadota; class Betaproteobacteria; order Burkholderiales; family Sphaerotilaceae; genus Aquincola; species uncultured Aquincola sp. The sequence goes on along the minus strand of NZ_CAXFDV010000718.1, from coordinate 683 downwards.
GCCAGTGCCAACAAGACCTGGGACGACTACCAGTCCGACATGAAGCATGCGCTGGACCTGGCTGCGCGCACCAAGCTGGCCGAGCGCAGCGACGAACTCATCGCCTCGCTGGCCAAGGTGCGCGAGCGCGCCGATGCGCTGGACGGCATGCTGGGCGAGCTGACCGACCAGAAGGAAAAGCGCGCCGAAGCCGCCAACGATGAGGTGGAGGCGCTGTACAACACCAGCCGCAACGCGATGGTGGCGCTGGTCTCGGGCGGCCTGCTGCTGGGCGTGCTGCTGGGCGTTTTCATCAGCCGCAGCGTCACCCGGCCCCTGACCCGCGCCGTCAAGGCCGCCGATGCGCTGTCGGAAGGCGACCTGACCGTGACGCTGGAGCCGCAGGGCAAGGACGAAACCGCGATGCTGCTGCGCGCCATGCAGAACATGGTGGACAAGCTCTCGCGTGTGGTCAGCGAAGTCAACAACAGTGCGCAGGGCCTGGCCAGCGCGTCTGAAGAGGTGAGCGCCACCGCCCAGGCCCTGAGCCAGGCGGCCAGCGAGCAGGCGGCGGGCGTGGAAGAAACCAGCGCGTCGATCGAGCAGATGACCTCGTCGATCGCGCAGAACACCGACAACGCCAAGGTGACCGACGGCATGGCCAGCAAGGCGGCCACCGAGGCCACCGAAGGCGGGGAGGCGGT
>NZ_CAXFDV010000717.1:0-2741 GCF_964001545.1 uncultured Aquincola sp. | reverse complement strand
TGGTTCGACAACGCGGCCACCACCCACAAGCCGCAGGCGGTGATCGACCGGCTGGCGTACTTCTACGCGCACGAGAACTCCAACATCCACCGGGCGGCGCACACGCTGGCCGCCCGTGCCACCGACGCCTACGAGGGCGCGCGCGAAACCGTGCGCCGCTTCATCGGCGCCGGCAGCGTGGACGAGGTGATCTTCGTGCGCGGCACCACCGAAGGCATCAACCTGATCGCCAAGAGCTGGGGCGCCAAGCACATCGGAGCGGGCGACGAGATCATCGTCTCGCACCTGGAGCACCACGCCAACATCGTGCCCTGGCAGCAGCTGGCGGCCGAGGAGGGCGCGGTGATCCGTGTGATCCCGGTGGACGACGACGGCCAGGTCATCCTGTCGGAGTACGCCAAGCTGCTGGGCCCGCGCACCAAACTCGTCTCGTGCACCCAGGTGTCGAATGCGCTGGGCACCGTCACGCCCATCCAGCAGATCGTGGCCATGGCCCATGCGGCCGGCGCGCGGGCGCTGGTGGACGGCGCGCAGTCGGTTTCGCACATGCGGGTGGACGTGCGTGCGCTGGATGCCGACTTCTTCGTGTTCTCGGGCCACAAGATCTTCGGGCCCACCGGCATCGGCGCGGTGTATGGCAAGCGCGAGGTGCTGGAAGACATGCCGCCCTGGCGGGGCGGCGGCAACATGATTGCCGACGTGACCTTCGAGCGCACCGTCTACCACGGGCCGCCCACGCGCTTCGAGGCCGGCACCGGCAACATCGCCGATGCGGTGGGCCTGGGCGCGGCGCTGCAGTACGTGGAGCGCATCGGCATCGATGCCATCGGCGCCTATGAACATGCGCTGCTGGACTACGCCACCCACCACATCCGGCCCATCCCCGGTGTGCGGCTGGTGGGCACCGCGGCCCACAAGGCCAGCGTGCTCAGCTTCGTGCTGGCGGGCTACAGCACCGAAGAAGTGGGCCAGGCGCTGAACCAGGAAGGCATTGCGGTGCGCACCGGCCACCACTGTGCACAACCCATCCTGCGCCGCTTCGGCCTGGAAACCACGGTGCGGCCGTCACTGGCCTTCTACAACACCTGCGAAGAAGTCGACCGCATGGTGGCCGTGGTGCAGCAACTGGCCCACCGCCGTCGGCGGTGAGCTTGCAGGCCGGCGCCGGGAGGCGCCGGCCGCTTCATCTCAGAACGCCGGCACCATCGAGCCGCTGAACTGGCCTTCCACCAGCTGGCGCACTTCGGGCGACTGGAAGGCCTTGAGCAGCTTGGGCACCCAGGGCTTGTCCTTGTCGGCGGTGCGCACCACCAGCAGGTTGGCGTAGGGGCTTTGCGCCGCTTCGATGGCGATGGCGTCTCGGGTGGGCACCAGGCCGGCCTGCAGCGCGTAGTTGGTGTTGATGGCCGCGGCGTCAAGGTCGTCCAGCGAGCGGGGCAGCTGCGCCGCTTCCACCTGCACGATCTGCAGCTTCTTCGGGTTGGCCACCACGTCGGCCACGGTGGCGCTGATGCCGGCCGTGGGCTTGAGCTGGATGACGCCGGCCTTTTGCAGCAGTTGCAGCGCGCGGCCGCTGTTGGACGGGTCGTTCTGGATGCCTACCTTGGCGCCGGCCGGTAGATCGGTCAGCGACTTGTAGCGCTTGGAATAAAAGCCCATCGGGAAGGTGACCGTGGCCCCCACCGCGGTGAGCTTGTAGCCGCGGGCCTGGATCTGCGTGTCCAGGAAGGGCTTGTGCTGGTAGCTGTTGGCTTCCACGTCGCCGGCGTCCAGCGCGGCATTGGGCTGGATGTAGTCCTGGAACTCGACGATCTTGAGCACCAGGCCGTCGCGCGCGGCCACCTTCCTGGCCACTTCGGCGATTTGCGCATGCGGGCCGGCGGTGACGGCGATGCGCACCGTGGTGTCTTGCGCATGGGCGGCGCCGGTGGCGGCCAGCACGGCAGCGGCCAGGCCGCCCAGCAGCAGGCGTCGCTGCGTGGTCTTGGTCTTCATGTCTTCTTTTGGTTGGGGTTGGGAGAGGAGGGGAAAGCGGGCGCTGAGCTCACAGCGCATGCACCGCGTGCAACGCATGCCGCACCGCGCGGGCGGCAGCGGCCACTTCGGGCGCATCGGCCTCGCGCGGGTGTGGCAGGGCCACCGGCAGCTGGGCGGCGATGCGGCCGGGGTCGGCCTCGAACACCAGCACGCGGTCGGCCAGGGCCACGGCCTCGTCGATGTCGTGGGTGACCAGCAGCACCGTGATGCCATGCGCCTGCGCCACCCGGCGCAGCAGCGCCTGCAGCCGCAGCCGGGTGAAGGCATCGACGGCGGAGAAGGGCTCGTCCAGCAGAAGCAGCCGGGGCTGCACGAAGAGGCCGCGGGCGATGGCCACCCGCTGGGCCTGCCCGCCCGACAGCTGCTTGGGCAGGCGGTCGGCCAGGCCGGCCAGGCCCACTTCTTCTAGCAGCGCTTCCACCCGCGCGCGCTGGCTGCGTGCCGCGTCGTCATCAAAGGCCACGTTCCCGGCCACGGTGAGCCACGGAAACAGCCGCGGCTCCTGGAACACGAAGCGGATGTCGCGCGTGGGCGCGGTGACGGGTGTGCCCGCCAGCCGCACACGACCCTGGTAGTCGCGATCGAGTCCGGCGACGATGCGCAGCAGCGTGCTCTTGCCGCAGCCGCTGGCGCCCACCAGGGCCACGCACTCACCGGCCTGCAACTGCAGCGACACGTCCTGCAGCACGGTGCGCGGGCCGAAG